>JAIWOA010000072.1 GCA_020217115.1 Calditerrivibrio sp.
GAGCCATTTAAAGAGGTATACATCCATGCATTGGTGAGGGATCAGTATGGACAAAAAATGAGTAAGTCTAAGGGGAATGTTATAGACCCCTTACTGATAATAGATAGATATGGAGCAGACTCCTTCAGATTTACCCTTGCATCCCTTGCTGCACAGGGGAGAGATATAAAACTTTCAGAAGACAGAATTGAAGGTTACAGGAATTTTGTTAACAAGATATGGAATGCATCAAGATTTATAATGATGAATGTTGGTGATTATAAACCGGCTTACCCTTCACCTGAAAAGTTAAATATAGAGGATAAATGGATTATATCAAAGCTTGAAGAGACTTCAAAAAGGGTTGCCAGATCCATAGAGTTATACAACTTCAATGAAGCTGCTTCAGAGATATACAATTTCTTCTGGCTTACATTCTGTGATTGGTATATAGAATTTATCAAACACAGAATATTCAACAATGACAACAAAGAAAGTGCCCTTGACACAGCCATATATGTTCTAAAAAATTCACTAATAATACTCCACCCATTTATGCCATTCCTCACAGAATATATATACAAAATGATAGGTGAAAAAGAGAGCATAATGCTTGAAGAATACCCTTCCCATATACCATCTTTCAAAAATGAAAAAGGGGAGGTCGAAACCATTATAGATTTTATATCCCTTGTCAGAACTGTAAGGGGTGAGTATAATATATCTCCAGCATTAAAACTTAATGTATTCGTAAAGACAGATAAAGATAAATTTAACCTCCTTAAGGATAAGGAAAATATAATAAAACTTTTAGCCAAAACAGATTCAATTGTTAATACGGAAAGTGAGATAAAAAATTCTGCAATAAATGTATCGAACAATTTCACAATCTATCTCCCCCTTGAGGGATTAATAGATATAGATGCAGAGATTAAAAAATTACAGAAAGAAAAACAGAACCTGGAGAAGGATTTTAATATCTACAATGGTAAACTCAGCAATGAGAATTATCTGAAAAAAGCCCAACCAGAAGTTATTGAAAAAGATAGGGAAAAACTTTCAGATATTGTATCAAAGCTTGAAAAAATAAAAGAAAATCTCAAAAGGTTCTCAAAGTAATAATGCTGATGATAAATTGTGAACTCATTGATAGACTGATAGAACTCTCTATACACGAAGACATCGGTAGAGGTGATCTATCTTCCATAGCAATCGAAGATTATCTCGAAGATGGAGAATTTCATTTTATTGCAAAAGAGGAATTTGTCCTTTGCGGCACTGAAGTTGCAAAAAAAGTATTTGAAAAAATAGACCAAAATCTGTCTGTCAATTTTTTTAAAAATGATGGTGAACTTCTATCTGCTGGTGAAATCTTTGGTAAGGTTGTTGGATATGTAGGATCTATTCTCTCCGGGGAACGGATCGCCCTTAATTTTCTACAAAGGTTGTCTGGTATTGCAACTAACACAAAAAAATATATTGAAAAGCTATCAGATTCAGATATCAAAATTATAGACACCAGAAAAACAATTCCGGGACATAGAATTCTTGAAAAATATGCAGTGACTGTCGGTGGAGGTTCAAACCACAGATTTGGTTTGTTTGATGGGGTAATGTTGAAGGATAATCATATAGATGCTGTGGGAAGTATAAAAAAAGCTGTTGAAATAGCCAGAAAGAAAACTCCCATTACAGTAAAAATTGAAGTGGAAACAAGAAATATCAAAGAGGTGATAGAAGCACTTGAAGCTGGTGCAGATATAATTATGCTGGATAATTTCAGCATTAAAGATATCAAAGAGGCGATATCAATTGTGAAAAAAAAGGTGAAATTAGAAGTGTCTGGAGGAATAAATATAGAAAATTTAGACCTGTACAAAAAACTTAAAATAGATTACATTTCCATAGGAGCTCTGACCCATCAGGCTAAAAGTGTGGATATGAGTCTTAAATTTAGGGGTAAGGTATGAGTAAAATAGATGACCTTGAAAGAGCCAAACGGCTTGCCAGAACTATAATAACTGACATAGTTCTTTATAATCAAAACAAAGTTCAAGAAGGGATAAAAAACGACAATATCTTTGAGTTACTTGAGGAAGAGATTGAACTTGGTAAAAAACTTTTTGAAGAAAAGGTGGATACATCCATTATACCAATGAAAGTATTTAATAATATTTTAGTAGATATAATGATAGCAAAACATGGAAGTACCATAGAATCGGATATTTGGTGATAAAAAGGAGAGGATAGATGGAAAAATTTTTTGACTATAGTGAGTTACATGAAATATACGATGTTGTGATTATAGGTGGAGGTCCAGCTGGACTAACATCAGGCATTTATGCCGCAAGGGACAACCTTAAAACCCTTATTTTAGAAAAAAATTATCCAGGTGGACAGGTAGCAATTACTGAAGTAATAGAAAACTATCCGGGGTTTCCAGAAGGGATATCTGGTGGAGATCTCACAGATCAGATGTATAAGCATGCCTTACATTTTGGGGTGCAGGTGAAAAATGGTGAATGCTGTGGAATAGAATTTGATGGAAATATAAAGATAGTATCGTTAAAACACAATGATCTGAAAATAAAAACAAAATCTTTGATTATAGCCGCTGGGGCAAGACCAAAGAACCTTGAGATTCCCGGAGAGGCAAAATTTTTAGGTAAAGGTATATCCTTTTGTGCCACATGTGATGGAGCTTTTTACAGGGGGAAAACCGTTGCAGTAATCGGTGGTGGAGATTCTGCAGTGGAAGAGGCCCACTATCTCACAAGATTTGCAGAAAAGGTTTATATTGTTCACAGAAGGGATAAATTTAGAGCTGCCAAAATACTTCAAGATAGAGTTTTTTCAAACCCAAAAATTGAAGTAGTATGGAATGCACAACTTGTGAAGGTAAATGGAGAAACAAAGGTTGAATCATTAACAATATTGGATAAAGTAAAAAATATAGAATTAGATCTGAAAATAGATGGAATTTTTGTGTTTATTGGATGGGTAGCCGACACTGAACATTTTAGAGGGGTTCTCGATATGGATGAAAGTGGTTTCATTCGTTCTGATGAGTCATGTAAAACATGTGTACCCGGTATATTTGTAGCTGGTGATGTCAGAACAAAAGAATTAAGGCAGGTAGTTACTGCAGTTTCTGATGGAGCAATGGCTTCAAAAGCTGCTGAAAAATATATAGAAGAATTTTTTGGGGAACATTAGTATATTGTTAGAAGGGGTTGAATTCTCGACCCCTTATAAAATATTATGTCAAACATAGATAATATTAGCTTTTATATTGTACCCACTCCAATAGGCAATCTTGGGGATATAACAATTAGAGCTCTGGAGGTTTTAAGGAGCGTAGATCTTATCTTTTCAGAGGATACAAGAACTACATTAAAGTTACTAAACCACTTTGAAATTAAAAAAAAACTTATTTCCTACCATAAAGATAATGAAAATAGTTCCGCTGAAAAAATCTTGACCCATATCTTATCTGGAGAAATAGTAGCTTTAACAACTGATGCCGGTACACCATGCATATCCGATCCAGGACAGATAATTGTAAATAAATTGATCAAAAATAATATAAAATTTCAGGTGTTACCAGGTGCAACTGCCTTTATACCTGCAGCGATCAAATCTGGATTCCCCACAGAAAAGATATTTTTCTCAGGTTTTCTACCGCTAAAAAATGGGGAAAGGGTAGATTATCTAACATATCTAAAAAATAATATATATGCCACAATCATATTCTATGAAGCACCCCACAGAATAAAAAAAACACTAAACGAACTGATTGAGATATTTACCAGACCTATTTCAGTATCAAGGGAACTAACAAAATTATATGAAACAACATACTACATAAACAGCAAAGAAGATATATCATTTATAGTGGAAAAGGGTGAATTTGTAATTGTAGTAAATAATAATACCCCTCAACCCAAAAAACAGGATATTGAATTAATTGTAGAAAATCTGAGAAGGGAAAACCTTTCTAATCAAGATATAATGAAAGTTTTAAAAGCCCTTGGGTTCAAGAGAAATAAAGCTTATGAAGTAGTAATGGAAAAGCAGGATAGCTGACAGTTTAATTAATTTTATTCAGAATACAATTAAAAAAAAGATCTTCATTGCGTATACTGGTATCTATTTTTAGTATTGATGTCATATCTTTCATTTCACTACTGAGCTTCACAAAATCTTTTTCTGTGGTAACAAAAAGATCGGCATGGGAGCTTTTCAATATTTTTTTTAATTTTTTAAAATCCCCTTCAGAGTAGGAATGGTGATCTCTAAACCCTGCACTGCCAACAACCTGAATCGACTGGTTTTCTAACATCTGAAAAAAACTTTTATTGTTTGCAATCCCTGAAAAAGCAAAGAATTTTAGTTTCTTATCAACCGGCTCCCCTTTGTAAAAAATACCTTCTACTTTGACACTGGAGTAAAAAATCGGTTTATTAAAAATATACTTTTCCATACTTACCGGGATATTTTCAACACCTTCAGGTGTCTTTGTAAATAAGATTATGTCAGCTCTTTTTAGCGCTGAGGGGAATTCCCTTAAATAACCAAAAGGGAAAATAAATCCAGTGGATATGGGGTTATTGTAATCGAGAAGGACAATATCAAGATCCCTTTGTATCCTTCTATGCTGAAAAGCATCGTCAAGGATAACAACTTGAGGGTTAAATTTCTCCAGAGAAAAATTGTAGGCAGCTTTTCTATCCTTACATGTCACTACAAAGGCTTTATTAAGCTTTGTAGCAATTAAAAAAGGCTCATCGGCTGCCAATGGAGGCTGCATTAAAATAGATTCCCCATCAGAAATCAGGTTAAGTCCATAACCAACCCTACCCTTGTAACCCCTTGAGATAACAGCAACCCTAAAACCTATCTCAATAAAAAATCTACCCAGTTTAATAACCATGGGTGTTTTACCAGTACCGCCCATAGATATATTACCAACAGAAATTATTTTTGCCAACGACTCTTCAACCCTCTTTTTTGCTGTCTAAAAAAATTTTTATTCTGGAAAAGATCTCTTCCGGATCCTCTAAACCCCATGTTACAGGTTTATTACCTATAGCAACATAGGGTAATGATAATCTATTTTCTACAATAGTATTGATGTCATCAATGTAGTCTAAAACTTCCGGAGTAGAGATATCTACATATATCAGTTCAAAACTATCACTACCAATTTCATTCGTTAAAAGAGCATCAACCCTATTTGCCAGCTCTACATAAGGATCATCTTTTACCCCACAACCTGAGGGGAAATATGAAGGTGCTCAGCCAGAGACAAAATCTGTACTTGTTCCAAAAATTTTAATAGTAATCTTTTCCATAACTAATCCCCTATTTTAAAATTTATTTTCAGTTTCCCCATCGCCATGCAATGTTGGATAGTTACCTGTAAAACATGCATCGCAAAAGGATAGTTTTTTCACACAATCATACATACCTTCAACGGATAGATAACCTAACGTATCTGAAGTAATATACTTTCTTATCTCTTCAACGGTATGAGTCGAAGCGATTAATTCCTTTCTCGTTGGGGTATCAATCCCATAAAAACATGGAAACTTTGTAGGTGGAGATGATATCCTCATATGGACCTCTCTTGCTCCAGCTTCCCTTAACATTTTTACAATTTTACGACTTGTAGTGCCTCTAACTATTGAATCATCAACAACAACAACTCTCCTACCCTTTATAATCGATTCTACAGGGTTAAGCTTTATCTTTACACCAAAATGTCTGATCGATTGGGAAGGCTCAATAAAAGTCCTTCCAACATAATGATTTCTTATAAGCCCCTGTTCGTAGGGAATTCTACTATACTCAGAATAACCAAGGGTGGCAACAACCCCAGAATCCGGTACAGGGATCACAATATCAGCATCAACAGGGTTTTCCTGTGCAAGTCTTTTACCAAATTCTTTCCTGACATCGTAAACATATTTCCCAAAGATCATAGAATCAGGTCTTGCAAAATAGATATATTCAAATATGCAAGGCTTTGGTTCACACTTCTCAAAAGGTTTTAAGCTTTTTATACCATAATCATTAATTATTACCATCTCTCCGGGTTCTATCTCCCTTATAAATTCTGCCTCAACAAGATCAAGGGCCACTGTCTCACTGGCAAGGATATACCCACTCCTTATCTTTCCGATCACAAGTGGTCTCACACCCATAGGGTCCCTTACACCGATCATAGAATTATCTGTCATAAAAATAAGTGAATATGCACCTTTTAAAAGTCTAAGGGAATCTATTATAGCTTCATTGATTGAATCTTTCTGACTTTTTGCAATTAGATGTATAATTATCTCACTATCAGTAGTGGACATAAAAATCGATCCAGAGGAAACAAGCTCCTTTTTGAGAGAAACAGCATTCACTATATTTCCATTGTGGGCAAGGGCTAATTTCCCCTTATTTATCTCTGCAAAGATTGGCTGAGTATTGCTTACATTATTTGCTCCAGTCGTTGAATACCTGTTGTGACCTATGGCAACATCACCCTTTAACTCTTTCAAAATAGAATTGGAAAAGATATCTGCAACCAGTCCAAGGGATTTATGCAAATAAAAACTATTGCCATCCATGGAACATATACCAGCCCCCTCCTGTCCTCTATGTTGCATCGCATAAAGGGAGAGGTATACCAGATTTGCTGCATCCTTATCGCCATAAACACCAGCTATTGCACACTCTTCGTTAAATTTGTCTAAAAACATAATCAACCCATCACTTTTCTTATTGTCGTTTTATGTATATATTTTGGGATATCCAGAGGCATATCTATAACCAGTTTTTTATTGTAAGTAACATTGATATTTCTACCTGAAGTAACACCTATCTTTGAAAATGGCAAGCTATACTTTTTGAGTAATTTTTCAAAATGTTTTACTGAAACTTTATCCACCTCAGTAATAACAACTCCTTGTGACTCGCTAAACAGAAAACTGTCACACCTTGAATCACCCTTAAAACTAACAACTGCACCAATATCATTTTTAAAGCTCATCTCAGTGATCGCAACAACTAAACCACCCTCAGAAACATCATGGGCTGACAGAATAAGTTTCTTGCTCACAGCATCCACCATGAAATCTATTAGATCTTTTTCATAATAAAGATCGATCTCCGGCACCTTACCACAGACAGTACCATGAATGTGATATAGATACTCACTTCCACCTATTTCAGATCTATTGCTCCCAATCATATATAAAACAGATTCAAACTGTTTAAAATATGATGTAATAACCTTATCTGCATCATCTATAGCACCAACAGCAACCACAGTGGGAGTTGGGTATACCCCTTTTCCGTCAGTCTCATTGTAAAAGCTCACATTACCACTAACTACAGGAGTATCAAGGCGCTTGCAGGCACTAACCATTCCATCAACAGCATTTACAAACTGCCACATAATTTCAGGTTTTTCAGGATTACCAAAATTTAGACAATCTGTTATAGCAAGAGGTCTTGCACCACTCATAGCAACATTTCTACAGGCCTCAACAACTGCCTGCATACCACCCAGAAAAGGATCCAAATAGCAGTATCTACTGTTACAATCTGAGGAGAGGGCAATACCTTTTTTAGAACCTTTAATTCGTATGACAGATGCATCTGAACCGGGTAAAACTATTGTATTTGTCTGAACCATATGATCGTACTGTTCATAAATATACTCTTTTGAAGCTATATTGGGAGACTCAAACATCTTCATTAAAATATCGTTGTAATTTTTAGGTTCTGGAATAGAAGATATATCAAATTTACGAACATTATCAATATAATCTGGCTTACTGTAAGGTCTATCGTAAACAGGTGCCCTATCTGACAAAGGTGCTGCCTCAAGACAGGCTACCTCCTCACCCTCCCAAAATAGTCTTACATATCCATCATCTACAACTTCACCAATAACTTCAGCATCCAGATCCCATTTTTCAAAAACAGCCTTTATCTTCTTTTCAAACTTTTTCTTTGCAACAATTAGCATCCTTTCCTGAGATTCTGACAACATAATCTCATAGGGGGTCATATCTTTTTCCCTCACTGGGACCTTATCAAGATACAATCTGACACCACTACCTGCTCTGGAGGCCATTTCAAAGGATGAGCTTGTTAAACCAGCTGCACCCATATCCTGGATACCTACAATATAATTATTTTCCATCAATTCAAGGCAAGCCTCCAATAAGAGCTTCTCCTTAAAGGGATCACCTATCTGAACATTCGGTCTCTTAGATAGATCATCAGAAGAAAACTCCTCACTGGCCATTGTAGCACCATGAATCCCATCCCTTCCTGTTTTAGCACCAACATAAATAATAAGATTCCCCACACCTTCAGCCTTTGCATAGAATATCTTATCCTTTTTAACCAGTCCAAGGGCAAAAGCATTGACAATGGGATTTTTCTGATAACATTCATTAAAAAAGGTCTCACCACCCACTGTAGGAACCCCAAAACAGTTTCCATAACCAGCAATACCAGCCACTACACCTTCAAAAATATGTTTTGTTTCATTATTATCCAGTTTACCAAAACGAAGAGAATTCATAGCTGCTACAGGTCTTGCACCCATAGTAAAGACATCCCTCAAAATTCCACCCACACCTGTTGCTGCCCCCTGATAAGGTTCTATATATGATGGGTGGTTATGACTTTCTATCTTAAAACATGCACATATATCACCATCAATCTCTATAATGCCAGCATTTTCACCAGGTCCTTGAACAACCCATGGGGCCGATGTAGGGAATTTTTTCAAATGAATCTTACTACTTTTGTAGCTACAATGTTCACTCCACATTGCAGAAATGATCCCCAGCTCAATGTAATTAGGGGTTCTACCCAGAATCTTCTTTGCCATTTCAAACTCATCAGGTTTCAAACCCATAGATTTTGCAGCTTCAAGATCTACTTCTGGATACCTGAATTTATCGTAAACACTCATATGCCACCCTTTTGAATATAGTTTCTAACAGATTTAAAAATATGAACACCATCAAAGGAGCCAAGCTGACTTTCCGAAGCTCTTTCAGGATGGGGCATCATTCCCAACACATTTCTATTTTTATTCATAATTCCAGCTATATTATATAAAGATCCATTTGGATTAGATTCATCATCAACAATACCTGAACCTGAACAATACCTGAAAAGTATCTGACTATTCTCCTTCAATTCATTAAATCCAGCTTCATCAATAAAATAATTGCCATCCATATGTGCAATAGGGATATTTAAAACCTCACCATTTGTATAATATGAAGTAAAAGGTGAATTTATATCCTCTACACTTACATTGACATGCTTACATATAAATTTAAGATTTTTATTTCTCATTAATGCACCAGGTAATAACCCGGTCTCCGTTAGAATCTGAAAACCATTGCATATACCTATAATCAATCCGCCACTTTCCCCATATTTTATAATTGAATCCATAATTGGAGACTTACTCGCTATAGCTCCACACCTTAGGTAATCACCAAAAGAGAAACCACCAGGAATAACTATCAGATCATATTTTTTTAGTTTTTTATCCTTGTGCCATATATATTCTGTATCGAAACCAACAATCTCTTTCAAAACATAATGACAATCCTGATCACAATTTGAACCAGGAAAAACAACCACACCGGCTCTCATTATTTATCACCAATATACTTTATTTCGTATTCTTCAATAATTGGATTAACAAGGAGCTTCTCTGTTAATTCCCTGACCTTTTCATCATACTTCCTTACTTTATCAAATTCAAGTTCTATAACCTTTCCAACCCTGACATCCTTTACAAAATCATAACCAAGCTTATCAAGGGAACCAAGCACAGCTTGACCTTGAGGATCTAAAACTACGCTCTTAAGTTTGACAGTAACAATAGCCTTCATCTGTATCTCTCCATGTCTAAATTTTTAGAAGATTCGATATAGCATACAAAAAAAATATTGTCATTAAAAAATCAATTCTTCAGGATGAAAAGTTACACTTTATGAAATTATACAAAGATCTTATACCGTATCCAGAACCTCCTTCACCAAAGACAGGATGATTATCTTCAATGAAAGCTGGACCCGCAATATCTATATGTATCCAGGGAGAGTTGCCAACAAACTCTTGAAGGAAAAGTGCCCCCATAATTGCACCTGCCTCAGTTCTTTTCTTTGAAATATTTTGTAAATCGGCAATCTTACTTTTTAATCTATCTTTATATTTAGCATATAATGGTAATCTGCATATATCCTCATAATTATCAACAAAAGACTTTTCAAGTTTACATGCGTAGTTGTCATCATTGGAAAAATACCCAGCTATATTCGAACCCAGAGCAACCACACAGGCACCTGTAAGAGTAGCCATATCTATTATAAGAGATGGATTTTCTTTCAATGCCATAGATAGAGAATCTGCAAGAACAAGCCTTCCCTCTGCATCTGTATTCAGAACTTCAACGGTTTTCCCACTAAAGGATCTGATAATGTCACCAGGTCTATAGGCAGTTGCACCTATTGTATTTTCCACAAGAGGTAAAAAAGCAGTAACATTGACTGGCAAAGAGCTTTCTGATATAGATTTCATTATTGCATAAACTGATGCAGCTCCAGACATATCCGATTTCATTGTTTCAATGCTACCAGTTGGTTTTAAATTTGTGCCACCAGAATCAAAGGTTACACCCTTCCCTACTAAAACAATTTTATCTTTAGACTCAGGTTTCCCTTCGTAATCTATCCTTACCAGACATGGTTTATGTTCACTTCCATTTCCTACAGCATAGATCAAATTCAATCCATTTTCCTTTATATCCCCATGGTATAAAACATTAATATTCAATTT
Organism: Calditerrivibrio sp.; assembly: GCA_020217115.1. GTDB lineage: Bacteria > Chrysiogenota > Deferribacteres > Deferribacterales > Calditerrivibrionaceae > Calditerrivibrio. Next base: position 10,852 of record JAIWOA010000072.1, read on the forward strand.
ATCATTGGAATTCCCCTTTATGAAGCTGGCAAAGTTATGTGGAGTTAAATCATTTGGAGGGGTATTTATAAGATCACGAGCCATATATATATTTTTAAAAAGTATATTCATCTCATCTACAATTCCTGACTTTAATGAAAAATCATAAAATTTTTCCGATATAGAGATTTCAATACCATCATGCTTCTGATTACCCTCTTTATACTTATCAAAGGTATAAAGCCCATAAAGCATCCCTTCAAAAAATGCTCTGGAAAACCTGTAACTATTTTTTGATTTATATAGAGCTTCAATCTCAGTGTAATCTATCGATTTCAACTCTTTCTTATCCAGAGAATTTATAGTTTTTCTTCCCAATTCGGCAACAGAGAAAAGATCTGGCTCATCCTCTGGTAAAACTAAAAATATAAAATTAATAAGATCCCCATTCTTAAAAATGGAGATCTTTTTTACATCACCTACTTTTAATTCCTCAAGATTTATATGTTTAACAACTTTTTTTATTTTATCATTCGGTATTTTAAATTCAATAGATTGCCCAGACTTTACAAGTGGAACTATTCTGTTTAGACGATAAAGATCTCTTATTCTTCTTACAATATTTAGCATTAAAATCTCCTATTTTTTCTTCTCAAGCTCATTCAGCAAAGCAATACTATCATCTAACAATGCAGATTTTGGAAATTTAAGTGTAAACTCCTTCAATAACCTTTTCCCTTCTAAATAATCACCCTTTTCTATGAAATCTAAGGATAATTTGAACATTTTTATCTCATCATCCGTTACCTCATCTTTTCCAGCCCAGTAAAGCTCATCCTTGTTAACCTGCTCTGTAGCCTTTGCACCTGCTACAACAGTCTTACTTTTTTCCCTGACCCCTTTAATCTTTTCAAGATTATCAATTTTAGCTTTTGATCTACTCAAAAGATCCGCTGTTTCTGAAAAAAGATTGGCAGAAAAAGATAAAGATACAACCAAAATTAGTAAAAAGATATACTTAAACATAATAACCTCCTAATTATTTAGAGTCCTTTATTTTCTTTTCCCACAAAGAATAGTTCTCTGAATCGTTTAGCTTCAGATATGTATTCAAAATATTCTGTACATAGACAGAGCTACCTGTAAGATTAAAAGCTTTCTTGTAATACTCCAGAGCTTCTCGATATTTTTTGATGGTAAAATAAAGATTACCAGTATCGTTAAGAAATTGTGCCGTTTTATGACCCTGCTTTTCTATTATTGATGACACATAAAGGGCATCATCTATTAGTCCATCTAAAAACATTCTATACAATGTATTTTCTGGCTTTATTTTATTAGCTTTAACATAATTGATAATTTCAAGATCTCTACTTTTTTTAACCTCTTGTAGAGAATTATTGTAGTTTGATTGGTAATTAAACGGTAGGGAAAATGATATCTTTTCAAGCTCAAATGTTGGTGGTTTATAAATCTCCCAACCCTTATCTGTTGTAGTAATTGTTAAATTTTTATTGTAGTGTTTATTATAGAGATTTAGCCCCTGTTTCCATGAATCCATGAAGCTTGACTTTAATAAAGTAGTTTCTATAGGTAGATAAAGCCTATTCTCATATTCTATAAAATCAGACTTTTTTAAACCATATGTAGCTACCTCCGATGGACTTATACCTATATCAAACATAACAAAAATATGACCGGGAATATCAACAAATGCAGTCTTCACCCCAAGCCCCTCAAGCAGTGATGCAACCAACGCAACAAGATCGTCACAATCTCCGGTTTTTCTCTTAAGGGTATCAGAAGGGTACTGAACATAGTCAATGACCTCAACCTTATTGGATACTGAAGAATAAGGGCTGTTAGGATCCTGCTGATAGTTTATACCGTATGTTTTTAAAAATTCAAACACACCTATACCATAGGAGATATTGCTTGTAATTATCTTGTAGTTAATATTATTGGCTATCATCCTTGTGAGATCTAAAACATTTGGATCTCTTGGAGTAATAAATGTAGCAAGTTTCCTCTTATCATCCCATACGAGAGCGTTCTTTTCATATATATTTAATGATGCCACTGCCTTTGTTTCATTCTGCACACCATCAATTACATAAACAACTTTAATTTCCCCCTGATATTTACTATTTTCTGTCATATCAAGAATTTTATTGTTAAAGACTGCTCTGACTTTTCCAACATAAATCTGTTGAGGATCAATATTTTCAGCAACAAACTCAGAGGGAAAATCCATTAAACCCTTTATGAAAAATGAATATTTCACCCCTTTCAATGCTTTTTTCGTATTATTTTTTATGGCAATTTCAAGTATAGTTTGTTCTGCATAGCTTTTATACTGATTGGCAAAGATTGGATAATCTTTTAAAACAGTTAACATAACTGGAGATTGGGTCTTTTCACTTAAATATTTTGCCTTAGCCTTTATTCTACTATCATCTAAAGCAAGATCCCTTTCAAAGGTCAATATATTTCTCTCAAATTTATCTTTTATCTTTACTAAAGCATCTTTAAATGCTTCATTCTTACCATCTTCTTCATTTACATGATAAGCGGTTCCACCATCTGTTATGATGGCATAATCTCTATCTAAAAATACATTACCAAGTCTTATCTCTATATTACTACTAAAAAGATTTAGACTTGATCCAAGCTTGCTCTGCAGCTGTTTAGAGCTGGATTTTAAAAGAACTAATAAATCTATCATCTGATCCTTTGCTCTACTGTAGTATGGAGAAATATCGCAAACATCATATTTCAAATCAACAAAATCGAATTTGTGTTTTCTTATTATGTTTCTTATTTCATCCGTAACAAAATTTGCATCACAACTAACAAGACCTATTTTAGTCTCCTTCTTATCACTACCTATGATACCAAAAGCTACAAGATCATCCTTAACCTGCTTGTAATCAACAGCATATAGAAAATATACAGAAGAGCTTATATCGGAATCTATCTTGCTAAAGGGGTATATTGCAGGAACATATTTTTTTGAATTAATGAGGATCTTTTTGTCAATTTCAACAAGTTTGTTTCTATCGATCTGTGGAACCATCTCCTCAATTACATCCCTTAAGACTTTAGTTTCAAGTCTTTTGGCCAGTAACTGTTCAATATTATCAGTTTTCTGGATGGCTGAATATTTCATTTCAGCTATCTGGAGTTTAAATCTTGATTTTTCATCTTTTGAAAAATAATTATTGAGAAT
>JAIWOA010000073.1 GCA_020217115.1 Calditerrivibrio sp.
TATTTTGGTGTTTTGGGTAAAAATGTTGAACCAAACATATCTGAAAAATTAAAAAAGATCTCCTATCTTGAAGAATTCAATATATTTCCTGTCATTGCAAAAGGTGTGACCCAGACAGATGTGACATTTTCCTTTGATGGAAAGAATTATTCCATAAAGCTTAGTGAAAATAGATGGGCATACCCTAATGGAACAAAACAGTACCAACTTGATGATTTCAGGAAGATTATAAATGTTGGTGATTATTTTTTGGTTCAAAAAACTGATTCAGGTTTTATTTTGTCACAGGAACCAAAGGTAGAGGGTTCTTTATTAGCGATAGATCCCCAAACAGGAGCTATTGTGTCCATGGTGGGTGGTTTTGATTATAGAAAGTCATATTTTAATAGAGCTTACCAGTCTAAAAGGCAGGTGGGGAGTTTATTTAAACCATTTGTATATACCGCTGCAATAGATAGTGGTTATAATTCTACAACTATGGTTTATGATGCACCTATCATGCTTGAAGGGGCTGAAAGTGGAAAGTATTGGTCACCTCAAAATTTTGATAGGCAGTACTATGGATTTACAACTGTAAAAGATGCTTTAACTACATCAAAAAATGTTGTAAGTGTGAAGATTGCAGAGAAGATAGGTATAAAAAAGATAAAAGATTTTGCCATAAATAGATTTGGAATAACATCAGATCTTGCTAATGATCTTTCTATAAGCATAGGTTCTGCCTCAATATCTTTGATGGAGATGGTTTATGCCTATTCTTTGTTTCCAAATATGGGGAAAAACATCAAACCATACCCAATTGTAAAGGTATTAGATGATAAGGGTAATGTTGTGTATGAGAAGAAACCATCTGAAGGTGAGCAGGCTATAAGGAGTTCTGTTATACATATTATGAATGAGATGCTTACAAACGTTGTAGAGGATGGAACTGCACAGTCTGCAAAATCTATTCCAAGACTTGTTGCTGGTAAGACTGGTACAACAAATGATTACAAGGATGCATGGTTTATAGGATATACTCCAGATATAGTAGTGGGAACCTGGGTAGGATTTGATGAATTTATTACAATAGGTAGGGGAGAGACCGGAGGAAGAGCTGCTTTGCCCATATGGGTCGAGTATATGAAAAAGGTATTGGATAAAGTTCCAAATAATATTTTTCCATCTTCTCCAGATGTTGTTTATTATAAGGTAGATGTATCAACCAATAAAAAAATAGAAGATATAACTGATGATTATAAATTTGAACCATTTATAGAAGAACCCAAAGAAAATGATGTGATAAATTGATTATGGACATTGTTGGTGACCTTGATTTTTTAAGAATTGGGAGATTTATTTTTAACAATGATAAAGTTACTCCACTAAATAATTATGGAGAATTTATTTTCAATCTTATTGCTATAAATCTGAGGGAAGATCCCAACTCTTTTGTTATTAAAAAAATATCTACCAATAGTAAGGTATTTGAGGTTGGTGGTTATAAGTATGGGTTGTGTGCCAATGATTCTGAACTATTTATATTGGATCTTACAGATTATTTTAGTGATATAAATAATTTTATAGATCTTATTGCGTTACAGCATGAAATAAAAAATCCTTTAACTGTTATCGATGGTGCATCTCAAATCCTTAAAAATAGGGATATAGACGAATTTGTATCGAAAAGTGCTGAAATAATACAAAAAGAAAGTGGAAGAATAAAAAATATTCTGGATGGTCTTTCTATTCTACATAGAGATTTGATTGTTGAAAAAATATTTTTGAGAAAATTTATTGATGATCTGATTTCATCTATTAGTTCTATAAATGATTGTGTGGAATTTAGTGTTGATGTTGACCCAGAACTTATTTATATTTATGGAGATTCTGAACATCTTTACCGTTCATTTTTTAATATACTAAAGAATAGCTGTGATGCAATGCCAAATACGAAGATCAGAATTTCTGTTTCTATTGATACCTCCCTAAAAATAAGGTATAAGGGTAGCAATAGCTATTCTTACATGTTAAGATTTATTATCAGCGATACATCAGGAGGGATAAAAGATTGTGATATAGATAGAATTTTCAATCCCTTTTTTTCAACAAAGAGCAAGGGGATCGGACTTGGATTGTTTATTGCCAGGACGATAATAGAAAAACATGGTGGTAGAATATATTTTAACAGTAATTTTGGTGTAGGAACAACATTCTATATTTTACTTCCATTAAATCAAGGAGATGGTGTTTGTTATGATTAATGTACTGGTAGTGGACGATGAGGAAAATATCTTATGGTTACTTAAAGAGGGTATCTCATCTAATACAGTGAATGTTTTTACAGCTAATAGTAGTGATTCAGCAATTGCTTATCTCAATAGACAACAGATAGATGTATGCATAGTTGATATTTTTCTTGAAGATGAGAATGGACTTAATCTAATAGATGAGTGGAGAAAAAGGTATCCAGATACAGATTTTATAGTAATTACAGCCCAAAATACCAGTAGCAATATAATTGAAGCTATGAGTATAGGTGCTATAGATTTTTTCCCAAAGCCTTTTAATGTTGAGGAGGTAAAATTAAGGATACTTGATATTGTATCAAAAAAAGAGAAGAAGATTCATAGCCAGGATAACCTAATATACGATTATCAAACTCTTTCCAGAAAAATGCTTGAAGTATACAAAGTTGTTGGTAAAGTTGCCAGGACAAATATAAATGTTCTCATAACTGGAGAGACAGGTACCGGGAAAGAGATTATTGCTAATATGATACACAATAAAAGCAACAGGAAGGACAAACCTTTTATAGCTGTAAATGTTGCATCGATACCCCATGATCTGATTGAGAGTGAACTTTTTGGGTATGTGAAAGGTGCTTTTACTGGAGCTGTTTCTGATAAAAGTGGAAAATTTGAGGAGGCAAATGGGGGAACAATTTTCTTAGATGAAATAGGTGAGATGGAGCTGGGTCTTCAGGCTAAAATTTTGAGGATTTTGCAAGATAGGGAATTGTTCAGATTGGGATCAAATAAAAAGATCAAATTGAATGTTCGTATCATTGCTGCTACAAATAAAGATCTTGAACAGATGGTAAAAGAAGGTGCTTTTAGAGAAGATCTTTTTTATAGACTCAATGTAGTTGACATAAAATTGCCACCACTAAGGGAGAGAAGGGAAGATATCCCAATTTTGGTTGAATATTTTCTCAAAAAATATGCCCATATAAAGGGTGTTGAAATATCGATATCCGATTTAGTCATGGATATTTTAAAAAAGTATAACTGGCCCGGTAATGTTAGAGAATTGGAAAACGTTATTCAATATTCAATTGTACAGTCTTCTCAGGATACTATCACGGTTTACGATCTACCTGAAAGATTCCAGAATCTTGAGTGTAATGTAAATGAGGATTCGCTAAAGGATAAACTCTATAATCTTTCACTTCAATTGATAGATTCAGCAAATGTCTCAGGGAGTTTTGATGCCTATAACGATTATATGAAGATAGTAGAAGTTCCTTTAATAATTGCAGCATTATATAAAACTAATGGTAATAAGTCACATGCAGCTAAGATTCTTGGTATAAACAGAAATACATTGAGGAGCAAAATAAAGGAACTTGGGATAGATGATGAGTAGAAAAAAAAGTGGACAAAAAAAAATTTATGTTAAAGCTAAAATATCTGATAAGGTGAAAAATAAAACATCGAATAAGGTTAAAGAAGAGCTCATTGGTAGGGTTGATATGTCTTCTGATGGGTACGGTTTTTTTATCCCTGAAGATTCAAAATTAAAGGACATTTTTATTCCTAAAACAAAATTAAATGGTGCGATGCATAAAGATAGAGTAAAGGTGAAAATCGAGATATATAAAGGAAGAAAAGAGGCCCACGTAATTGAGATTATAGAAAGGGGATTTAGTAGACTAATAGGTAGAGTAGATAAATCTGATCATTTTTCCTATGTGATACCTTTTGTAAAAAAGTTTGGCTTTGATGTATATATACCTAAAAAATTTGCTGGAAATCTGAAAGATGATGATGTTGTGATATGTGAAATTACAAAGTTTCCCCAAAAAGGTAAAAATCCAGAGGGGAAGATATTGAGGATTCTGGGTAATTTGCACGACAAAGGGATAGAAAATGATATTGTACTTGAAAAATATGAAATTAGAAGAAAGTTTCCCATCGAGGTTATTAATGAGGTTAATGAAAATGTAAAATCTCTTTTTAAAAAAGCTGAAAAAAGAACAGACTTTAGAGATCTTTTTACAGTAACCATTGATGGTGAAACTGCAAGGGATTTTGATGATGCAATATCTATAAAGGTTACCGAAAATGGATATATTCTCTACGTGCATATAGCTGATGTTGCCCATTTTGTTAGACATAAGACGAAATTGGATAAGGAGGCTTATCTCAGGGGGACAAGTGTATATTTTCCAGAATTTGCAATACCTATGCTTCCTGAGGAGCTTTCAAATGATGCTTGTAGTCTGAAACCAAACGTGGAAAGACTAACCATGACTGTGGAAATTTTCTATAACGAAAAGGGTGAGAGGGTAAAGAGTAATATTTATCAATCTGTTATAAAAAGTAACTATAGGCTAACTTATAACTATGTGAATGACCTCATAGAGGGTTTGAAAGATTGTGATGATATTGAGCTGAAGAATCTAATAGATAATGGAGTAAGCCTTTTAAAATTGCTTATGGATAGAAGAGAAGAGCAGGGGATGATCGATTTTGACCTTGCCGAAGTTGAGTTTATTTTCGACGATAATGGTGATATTATTGACATTAAACCTCTTGAAAGGAAAATTTCCCATAGGATGATAGAGTTTTTCATGGTAGAGGCAAATGAAGCTGTAGCAGAGTTTTTGGCTGAAAACTATGATAGGGCTGTGTTTAGGGTTCATGGAGCACCAGATACAGATAAGCTGTTAGATTTTGTATCAACTTTTCATATATATGGGATAGAAACGGGGATTATTGATAATTTTGACTCTAAAGCTATACAACAATTGTCTAAAATAATAAGTAATTCAAAATTTAGCTATCTTCTAAGTTCAATGCTTGTAAAAACGATGCAAAAAGCTGTTTATTCCCCTGATAATATTGGTCATTTTGGTCTATCATCATCATGTTATACCCATTTTACAAGTCCAATAAGGAGATATCCTGATCTTGTGGTGCACAGGCTTATCAAATCTAAGTTATTTAATTATAATTTCAAAATAGATGACAATTACCTTGAAGAAACTACTTTACATTCATCGAGAATGGAGCAATTGTCAGAGGATGCCGAGAGGGAAATTCATCTATTTAAGAAGCTAAAATTTATCGAATCCCATGTTGATGAGCAATTTGATGCATTTATTAACAGGTTAAATGGTAATGGGGTATTTGTTTACGTTGAGAAATTTTTGATTACAGGTTTTATTTCTATTGAAAATATGCTTGGAGACAACTACAATTATATTGAGTCTCAGAATATTTTTCTGGGTAAAAAAACTAAAAAGAGATTAAAATTAGGTGATAAAATTAGAGTTAAGTTATTTAGAGTTAATTATGATTATTTAGAGGCAAGTTTTGTGCTGGATATGTAGATAATATTGGGGGTTTTTATGTTTGAGCTTGTGGAGATGGGAAAAAAAATATCTAAAGATGAATATGAAAAAAAAATATCGGAATTAAGGCAAAGACTATTTTTTGCACAGCTTGAGGCAAAAAAATTTAAAATCCCTGTGGTAGTCCTTATAGCTGGAATAGATGGTGCAGGGAGGGGTGAAATAATAAACCTTATTACAGAATTTATGGATACAAGATATATAAAAACTCACACATTTTGGGCAGAAACTGAAGAGGAGAGGGAGAGACCACCTTTCTGGAGGTATTGGAGATCTTTGGCATCAGCAGGGACAACTTCTTTACTCTTTGGTGGTTGGTATGAAAATACTTTTCTGGATCTTGCATATAGAAGAATCGATATAGATAGATTTGACAGAAGAATGCAGAGGAGGGTTAGATTTGAGAGGACTCTTTATAATAACGGAACTTATATAGTCAAATTTTGGTTACACCTATCTGAGGATGGTCAAAAACGTAAAGTAAAAAAGATATTTAAAGAGTATGATGAAGATGTAGCAAAATTTAGAATCAATAAAAATAATGTTAAGCATTACAAAGAGATAGTAGCTGCTGCTGCAAGGTCAATCAGAGTTACAGATAGAGTTGAAGCTCCATGGGTATTGATAGACTCATATGACTGGAGAAATAGAAACGTAAACGTTATTGAGACTCTGGTAAATCTATACGAAGGAGCTGTAAAACGCCAGAAAGATTCTAATGTTCAGGAAAAATGCTTTGTTAATAACGTCAATATATCCTACGATTACCCATCAATTCTTGATAATGTTGATCTTTCAGTATCAATAGGGAAAAAAGATTATGAAGAGAAATTGGAAAAACTTCAGTTGAAGCTTTGGAGTCTTACATGGAAAGCTCACCAGAAAAAAGTTTCTACAATTGTACTTTTTGAGGGTTGGGATGCTGCAGGAAAGGGTGGTTGTATCCGAAGAATAACGAAGGGGATAGATTCAAGACTTTACCAGGTTATACAAGTTGCTGCACCTACTGATGAGGAAAAGGCACACCATTATCTGTGGAGATTCTGGAGACATGTTCCTCGCTTTGGCTTTGTTACCATATACGATAGATCATGGTATGGACGTGTTCTTGTTGAAAGGGTTGAAAATTTTGCTACCCCTGAAGAATGGGGGAGGTCTTATTCTGAAATAAATGATTTTGAAGAGCAGCTGACTCAGTATGGTAAAATAATTCTTTTCAAATTTTGGTTACATATATCAATGGATGAACAGTTAAAAAGGTTTGAAGAGAGGCAGTCAAATCCATTGAAACAGTATAAAATCACTGATGAGGATTGGAGAAATAGGGAAAAATGGGATATTTATAAAAATGCAGTAGATGATATGGTGGCAAAAACCAGTACAGATATCGCTCCCTGGTATATTATCCCTGCGAATGACAAAAAATACGCCAGAATTGAGGTTTTAGAGAGGATCTGTGATAGTCTGGAGAAACATTTAAAAAATTTTGAGTAGTTATGTATTTTTATAGGGTAGCTGTTCCAATCCCCTATGTTGAACTTTTAACGTATAAATCTAAGGATCAGATTAATATTGGTTCTCTGGTTGAAGTGGAAGTAGGGAAAAGGATTGTTAATGGTATAGTCTTTCATTCAGATAATGATTTAGAAGATAATGATTTGAAGTATATTAGAGCTGTTTTGTCTGATAATGCGATCTTTAACTCCTGTTATATAGATTTTTTAAAAGTTTTGAGCAATTACTACTGTTATCCAATTGGTACAGTCTTATATAAACTTGTTCCATTAAAGCTTTTTAAGTCTAATATTTGTGACAAAGCTTCCCAATCCATTGAAAATATTCAATTTCATCTAAATGAAGAACAGTCTGAAGTTTATGATAAAATTAAAAGTAAGCTTGGAAGTTTTGGAGTCACTCTATTGTATGGAGTAACTGGTAGTGGCAAAACTGAAGTTTACTGTAAACTAATTAACGATATCTTAGCTATGGATGGGCAGGTTTTATACATTGTTCCAGAGATAGCATTAACGTCGCAACTTTTCCAGAGATTGAAAAATAGGGTTAGTTCAGAAGTTGCTATATACCACAGTAAAATATCCCTGAAGGTAAAGGAGAGGATCTTTAATCTTTTTAATCAAAACAGATTGAAAGTGGTTCTTGGAGCGAGGAGTAGCCTATTTTTACCACCATCAAACTTAAAAATGATTGTTGTTGATGAGGAGCATGAAACAAGTTTTAAGCAGGATGATATTCCACATTATCAATTGAGAGATATGGCAGTATTGTATGGCAAGATTAACAATATTCCGGTTATACTTGGTTCTGCAACACCATCTATGGAAACTATGAATAACGGAATTAATGGGAAATATGAAATTTTGCGGTTGACCGGCAGATACCATAGAGGTGATAGGGTTTCGATAAAATTGGTAGATATGAAAGAGGCTGAAAATATCGGAGGGATTATAAGTCAAGAGATATATGATGGAATATTTGAAAGGATAAAAAAGAATGAACAGGTTCTATTGCTTGTTAATAAAAAAGGTTATTCAAGATATTTATTGTGTCAAAAATGTAGTGAAATTTTAAAATGTCCTAATTGTGATGTAGCTTTAACATACTATAAATCAGAAAATTATGCTAAATGCCATTATTGTAGTTCAATAATTAGATACTTTAAATGCAATAGATGTGGTAATAACGATTTCTTTCCCGTTGGTTCAGGTTCAGAAAAGGTGTATGAGGTTATAGAAGAACTTTTTAGTAATGAAGTTTTAAGACTGGATCAAGATGTTGTCACATCTATGAAAAGAGTGGATAATATACTTGAGACATTTGGTAAAAAAGATAAGAAGATACTTGTCGGAACAGGTATTATTGCAAAAGGGTTAGATTATCCAGATATAACACTTATTGGTGTCATCAATATTGATAATATGTTTGCTTTACCAGATTTTCGCTCAGAAGAGAGAGCTTTTCAAATCCTTGTTCAATTTGCGGGGAGAGGGGGAAGATTTGAAAAGGGTTGTGAAATGATTATTCAGACTTACAATATTGATAACCCTGTTTTTGAATATCTAATTAAAGGGGATTACGATAAATTTTATATAGATTCTTTGAAAAAAAGAAAATTGTTACACTATCCTCCATTTTGCAGACTCGTTAGAGTACTGGTAGATTCTGCTAATGACACTGATGCTTTTAATATATCGAATCTCATAGCAGAAGAGTTAAAGGGTAGTTTACAGAGGGATGATATTTTGTTGGGACCATCTACTGCTAATATAAATAAGATCAAAAACAGGTATAGATATAATTTTTTAATTAAGGTTAACAATTCAAAAAATATACAAAGGTATAAAAAAATTATAGAGCAAAAGTTCTCAAATATTAAAAAAGGTAACGCATCATTATCTTTTGATGTTGATCCTTACAATTTTATGTAAAAGAAAAGCGGGTCATGGCCCGCTTTATTTATTTGTTTTCTGTCTTTATCCCAAAGGCCTTAAGTAACTCTATAGGTAATGGGAAAATAATAGTTGAGTTTTTCTCTGATGCTATTTCAGTTAGTGTTTGTAAATATCTTAGCTGTAAAGTTAAAGGGTTGGATGACATTATCTCACTTGCTTGAGACAGTTTTTCAGATGATTGAAGCTCCCCTTCAGCATGGATCACTTTTGCCCTTCTTTCTCTTTCAGCTTCAGCCTGCTTAGCCATTGCTCTTTGCATTTCTGGTGGTAGATCTATATGTTTTATTTCTACGGCACTTACTTTTATACCCCATGGATCCGTCTGATTGTCAATTACATCTTGCAGTTCTTTATTTATTTTGTCTCTATGTGAGAGTATCTCATCAAGCTCAAATTGTCCTACTACACTTCTCAGAGTAGTTTGAGATATCTGGCTTGTTGCATAGTAGTAGTCTTCAACTTCTAATACAGCTTTGCTTGGTTGTAAAACCCTGAAGTATACCACTGCATTTACTTTTATGGAAATATTATCTTTGGAGATTACATCCTGAGGTGGAACATCCATTACAACGGTTCTCAGATTTACTTTTACCATCTTTTCAAGATAAGGAATTAATATAATAAGACCTGGACCTCTTATACCTGTAAATCTACCAAGTCTAAAAATTACACCTCTCTCATACTCTTTTAAAATTTTAAAGACATTACTAAGTATTATAACTATTAGTACGATAAATATTAAAGATGTTGGAAACATGTTGACCTCCATGCTTATTTTATGATATTATACATTAATTAAAATAAAAAAACAACATTCTTTCGTTGGGTGAGTTATGATTAAAAGTATGACAGGATATGCTAAAAAAGTAGAACATTTTGATGATTTTTCCGTTAAGGTGGAAGCTAAAACGTTAAATAGTAAATACATTGACACTAAGGTGAAGTTACCCAGATGGTTTAATCATCTTGAAATACAGATTTTAAATCTTGTAAAAGATAAACTTGACAGAGGCAAAGTTGACCTTTTTGTAGATGTAACTTACAACAAAATACCTAAAATACCAAAGGTTAACAATTCTGTATTATCTGAGGTTATAAATCTACTCAAAGCTATCAAAGTTGAACATGGTATACATGATGAAATAAAGTTGGAGAATATCTTTCAATTTGACAATGTATTACATTTTGACGAGGATGAGGATTTTAGTAAAGAGATAGAATCCAAAATACTTGAAACGATTTCAAAGTGTTTGGAAGATCTTGATAATATGAGGATTTATGAAGGTTCTTCCCTTGAAAAGTATATTTATTCAAGGTTGGATGATCTGGAAAATATTATAGGACAGATTGATAGCATAAAAGATAAAGCTATAAATGATATTTATGAAAAGATAAAAAAAAGGATAGGCACGCTCTTTGGTAGTGAGATGGACTTAAATAGGTTATATCAGGAAGCAGCATTATTAGCTGAGAGGGCTGATATTGAAGAAGAGGTTACGAGAGTTAGATCACATATTGTACATTTCAGAAATATTATGAAAAATGAGTTTCCTGTGGGTAAAAAGCTTGATTTTATGTGTCAGGAATTATATAGAGAATTTAATACAATAGGTAGCAAATCTGGTGATACCTTTGTAATAAATCTTGTTGTTGATGGTAAAAATATTGTAGATAAGATCAGAGAACAGGTTCAAAATTTAATATGAGGTTTAAATGAACAAAAAAGGGAAACTTTTTATAATATCTGCCCCAAGCGGTGCTGGCAAAACTACTCTTTGTAACAAATTACTTGAAAAATATGATGATCTTTTCTACTCAGTGTCTTACACTACAAGGGAACCACGCTTTGATGAGAAGGATGGAAAGGATTATTTTTTCATAAGTAGGGAAAAATTTAATAGTATGGTATCTAACGATGAATTTCTTGAGTGGGCTGAGGTGCATGGAAATTACTATGGTACATCTAAAAAATTTATCAACGAGAGTCTTGAGTCTGGCAAAAATATTATCCTCGATATAGACCCTCAGGGTGCCCGCCAGCTAAGAACAAAGCTATCATATGGTGTATATATTTTTATTATTGCTCCATCGATAGGTGATCTAAAAAAAAGATTGATAGATAGAAGAACTGAGACTATGGATAAAATAGAATTAAGAATTCAGAATGCAAAAAAAGAGATTGCATACTTCAAGGAATATGACTATATAATAATAAATAGGGATATAGGAAGTTCCTACCGAGAGTTAGAAAGCATATATATTGCTGAACATTTAAGAACCTATGATGTTGAAAATATAGAAGATATTTTTAGTATGGAGGAATAGATGAGTATTGTTGACATTGAAAAAGGTATTAAAAATAAAAATATCGGAAGTAAATTCAGGATTGTTGCCATGGCAAGTCAGAGAGCCAGGGAGATAATGAATCCAAAAGAAAACACCCTTTCGGTACAGGATAAGAGATTTTTAAAACCTACAACTATAGCCCTTGCAGAGATAGTTGAAAACAGGATACAAGTACATATTGTAAATGAGTAATATTTTAATAGGGGTTTCTGGTGGGATAGCTGCATATAAAATCCCCCAGCTTTGTAGACTATTTAACCTTGATGGCTTCAATGTAAAGGTTGTTATGACAGAAAATGCCACAAAGTTTGTAACACCCCTTACGTTTGAGGCTATAACTGGTAATAGAGTATACACAGATGATTTTCAAGTTTATATAGAACCTTCCAATATAAAACATATAAGTTTGCCAGATTGGGCAGATATATTTATAGTAGCTCCAGCTACAGCTAATACGATTTCCAAAGTGGCAAATGGAATAGCTGACAATCTCCTGACGTCATCAATTTTGGCATATTCTTCAGACAAGCCTCTTCTTATTGCACCTGCTATGAATAGTAAAATGTATAGCAATAGGTTCTTTCATAGGAATTTAGAGTATCTTTCAGATAATGGTATAAATATTGTTTCTCCTACAAAGGGTATTCTTGCCTGTGGAGATGAAGGGATAGGGAAGATGGCAGAACCTGAGCAGATATTTTTTGCTGCAAAAAGGTTATTAAAGAGATCAGGGTTGTTAAAAGGGAAAAAGATTCTTGTAACAGCTGGACCAACCATTGAGGATATTGACCCGGTTAGATTTATTTCAAATAGGTCAAGTGGCAAAATGGGGTATGCAATTGCAGAAGCTGCCTATGAAATGGGGGGAGACGTCAAATTAATTTCAGGACCAACGAATCTCAAGACTTTTCTTGATAAGATAGATGTTTACTCTGCTGAAGATATGTATAATGCCATTTTAAGGGAAGTAACTAATTCTGATATAGTTATTATGTCTGCTGCCGTAGCTGATTACAGAGTGGCAGAGAAAAGTAATGTAAAGATAAAGAAAAATGAGGATCTTTTTGAACTCAAGCTTATTAAAAATATAGATATACTAAAATCTATTTCAACTATGAAAAGGGAGGGACAGATTTTTGTAGGTTTTGCTGCTGAGACTAACGATCTTGAACAGAATGCACTAAAAAAACTGCATGATAAAAAACTTGATATTATTGTTGCTAATGATATTTCAAGGGAAGATATAGGTTTTAATTCAGATGAAAACGAGGTCAGACTATTTTTTAAAAATAGTAATACCCTCAGTTTAGAAAAGATGCCAAAAAAAAATATGGCAAAAAAACTATTGAGCATTATAGCAAATTACAAAAACGATGAATAACGTTTTAAAAGATGATTCGTTCTATAAAGATGTTATGGGAATTGAATATTTATTGAAGTCTAATTGCAGTATTTCAGAAAAACCTGTAGTAAAATCTGATAGAGAATTGCTGATGGATGAAGTGATTAAAAATATATCTGTCTGTACTAAATGTGTACTTTCAAAGGGTAGAACAAATGTTGTGCCTGGAGAGGGTAATTTGTATGCAGAATTGATGTTTGTTGGGGAGGGACCTGGTGCTGATGAGGATGAGCAGGGTAGACCTTTTGTTGGAAAGGCTGGGCAACTTCTCACAAAGATGATTGAAGCAATGGGTTATAAAAGGGAAGAGGTGTATATTGCAAATATTGTTAAATGTAGACCACCTAATAATAGAGCTCCTTTTGATGAAGAGGCTTTTACCTGTATAAATTATCTTAAAGAGCAGATAAAAATAGTTAACCCAAAGGTTATAGTATGCCTCGGATCCACTGCGACAAAATATCTTCTTTCCACTGATAAAAAAATAAGTTTAATCAGGGGTGAGTTTCAAGAATACGAAGGGATAAAAGTTATGCCAACCTTCCATCCTTCATATCTTTTGAGGAATCAATCTATGAAAAAGCCTGCGTGGGAAGATTTAAAAAAAGTGATGAATATCTTGGGTAAAAAATAGTTTTTTATCTATTTATACAAATAAAAAAGTTTTTGAAAATTTGGTTTGACATTTTTTTTTATTTCTTTATAGTTTTATTATAAATAATATGGAGGGAAGTTATGAAGTTAACAAGGTATTT
>JAIWOA010000074.1 GCA_020217115.1 Calditerrivibrio sp.
CCATGATACTGAAAAACTCTTTTCACATCTTTAAAAAAAGATATAAAATATATGTATAAAACAAAGAAAAGAACCCTTATAACTCCATCCACAAAATTGTAAACAAAAAATGATTTTTCTATAATCGGAAAAACATATTTTAAAAGATCTGTGAGTAATAAAGGCAAAAATAGGAACAGCAACATCCCCAGACCCAGTCCAAAAACCATTGTAAAAAATATCTCTTTAAATGATAGCTTTTCTTCACCTTCACCCAGAGCGTGATGAGCACTAAAATTAAGTGCCTGTATACCAAGTATCAATGCATCATAGAGGCCTATTAAACCTCTGATAAAAGGTTTCTTAAAAAAACTATTCCCATCTATTTTTATATCTTTCTTTAAAATAACTATCTTTTGATCAGGTCGTCTCACAGCAACAACGTATTTCTGAGGTGCCCTCATCATGACACCTTCAATGACCGCCTGGCCACCTATATTTATACTGCGTTTACCCATTTTTCACCTTGATTTTTGCTAATTCAGACGACCGTACTTCTTTAAAAGTTCATTATATTTTTTTCTAACATCAGAGATCGAGCCACAGGTAAATTCACCTTCAGGACAACTTTGACTGTGAACACAACCCGGCCCAGCATGTCTAAATATGGAAGGAGATTTCTCAAGGCAAAGTTTTAACATCTCTTCTGCAAGCAACCTGATCTCCCACTGGGCACGATTACAGCACCTTATTTTGAAAAAATGCAGAAGCTCCCTTGCATTCATGGTAATAATTATTTTAGTTTCACATGCATTGGGGAGTATATACCTTGCATCTTCAGCAGGGATATCGGAATTTAGCATCTCACTGTACAGTTTAGCAATATCTGTCATGATCTTTTCATATTTTTCCGATAAAACTGCATTATCTTTTATCGATTTTGGAAAAATATACTCAAAACCTTCCTTATATTTGACATACCGTTGAGACTTTTGCGAGTAGCTTGCGATTCTGTGTCTGACAAGCTGGTGCGTAAGAGCTCTTGATACCCCTTCAACACCAAACGAGAAGGAAACATGTTCCAATACTGAATGATGTCCACTTTTTATAATCTTATCAATAAAACCAGATTGTTCAAAGGAATCTATCTTCTCCTGCAGACCTTCAATATCCACATCGGAATAACAGAGCTTAGCCGCAAGGGCAACAACTTTGTCAGAATCTGGAGTAAAATTGAGAAGCTTTACTTTAAGCTTAGTTTCCAAAGGAAGATACCTAATTATTTCTTTTTGCTGGCAGTATCACCATATTTTTTCATAAACTTCTCAACTCTACCAGCAGCATCAACAAACTTTTGCTTACCAGTAAAGAAAGGATGACAATTAGAGCATATTGCAATACCTGTCTTTTTAGCCGTTGAAATTGTTTTTATCTCATTTCCACATGCACATTTAAAAGTAACTTCTTTTACATCAGGATGGATCCCTTTTTTCATTTTTAACACCTCACACTATTTTAAAAAATGTTTCTTAACACAAAAAATACAATATTTCAAGATATTTCAAATCTATTTATTCATTGAATCCAAAAATTCTTTGTTATTCTTGGTATCTTTAATCTTATCAAGGAGAAATTCCATAGCATCAACAACATTCATTCCACTCAAAAATCTCCTCAATATCCACACCTTATTTATCTCATCCTTTGCAAGGAGCAACTCCTCTCTCCTCGTACCAGACTTGTTGATATCCATAGCTGGGAATATCCTCTTTTCCACAAGTCTCCTATCCAGATGAAGTTCCATGTTACCAGTACCTTTAAATTCTTCAAAAATTACCTCATCCATTCTGGAACCTGTGTCAACAAGAGCAGTGGCAATAATAGTAAGACTTCCACCCTCTTCAATATTTCTGGCAGCTCCAAAAAATCTTTTCGGCTTATGGAGAGCATTTGAATCCACACCACCCGACAAAACCTTACCACTTGAAGGTTCAATTGAGTTGTAAGCCCTTGCAAGCCTTGTTATACTATCAAGAAGTATACACACATCCTTTTTGTGCTCAACTAACCTTTTTGCCTTATTCAAAACCATTTCAGAAACCTGAACATGTCTGTATGCCGGCTCATCAAAGGTAGAACTGACAACCTCAGCATTTACAGAACGCTGCATATCTGTAACCTCTTCAGGTCTCTCATCTATGAGCAAAATTATCATATATATTTCAGGGTGATTTTTTGTAATGCTATTGGCAATAGACTTAAGAAGCATCGTCTTACCTGTCTTTGGTGGAGCGACTATCAAACCTCTCTGCCCCTTACCCACAGGTGCCATAAGATTCATTATCCTTGTGTCATAATGATTTGGATAGGCTTCAAGATCTATTCTTTCCTCAGGAAACAATGGGGTCAAATTTTCAAAAAGAGTCCTGTGTAATCTAACTTCATCAAAATTTATCTTCTCTATCTTAAGAAGCGCAAAATATTTTTCATTATCCCTTGGAGGTCTTATCTCGCCAGAAATTGTATCCCCATTTCTTAAACCAAATTTTCTTATCTGAGCTGGAGAAACATAGATATCGTCAGGACCCGGCAAGTAGTTATAGTCCTGGGATCTCAAAAAACCAAAACCATCAGACAAAATTTCAAGAACACCCTGCCCATATATCTGACCATTTCTCTGACTGGTAGCCTTGAGAATTTCAAATATTAATTCTTGTCTTAACATATTTGGAGCATTTTCAAGATTAATACTCTCAGCCACTTTTAAAAGCTCTTCAACAGATTTCTTTTTTAAATCATCAAGATTCACTAACACACCTCATTAATTATTAATCTATATATAAAAACTCAGGATAAAACTACGAGATAAAACCAATTTCAGCATATCAAAAAAAACTAAATTTTGGAAATACTCAAAAACAAACATTCCCTTAAATTGTTAAAAAGATTTCCATAGAATATATCTTCAGACAAAATTACAATAACACACAAAAACCTTTTGTCAAGATTTTTCTTCTATTGATTTTTTTTTGTAAATATTATAATATAAAAAGATGAAAAAATTTAATCAATTTTTTGGTGGAAAATATATGCCTTATTGGTATGTAGCCTTTGGCATAGTTGTCATAATTATGTTTGCAGGATTTGTAAATTCTTCTTCTGTGGAAAAATTTAAGCTAACAATCTTTGACAATTCTGGGAAAAAGATTGAGGAAAGGATACTAACCAGGACAGAGCTTGAAAAGCTTAATGAACCTCTCCCTTTTTCAAAGGCATTTGAACCGATCAAAAAATTTTAATATCTTAATTTTATGGATGAGAATACACTAATCGAAAAGATTATTTCAGAAGTAGATAAGCTTTTCCCTCGAAAATGTTCATGCTGTGGAAAAGAATTTAAAAGTTTTGCAGAGTTTTTGGAGCTTACAACTATTCTACAACATGCAGCATCTGATAACTTCATCATACTGAACAGAAATAATTTTTTTGATATTTTAGCCCTTAGGAATTGTGAGTGTCAATCTACTATTGCCATCCCATGTGCTGTTAATGATGAATTTAAAAAAGAGTTAGTTACTTTAATTACTGAAGAAGCTAAAAGGCTAAATTCCACACCTAAAAAAATAGCTGGAATTCTTAGAGATAAAATAGTTCAAAGAGTCTTACATCCAAAGGAATAATAAACTCAAATTTTATAAAACAATAACCCGATATACTCCTTTAAAGCCTTTGAAAAAGAGTTTAGATTGTGAGAAGTTGGCAAAAAATCATATATAGAATAAAAACCATCAAATTTAAAGTCCGCTGCCTCAGTACATATATTATTAAAACCTGCTTTCTGAAATAGAAGAACAGATCTTTTCATATGGTATGCAGATGTCACAATTATAATAGATTTATCAACCCCTAAAATCTCCTTTACAAATTTCACATTCTCAAAAGTATCTCTGCTATTTTTATCCATGATTATATCTTTATCACTCATCCCAAGATCGGTAAGATTTTTGGCCAGTACATCTGCTTCAAAAGGTATAGACTCATTTACCCTTCCACCAGAAACAACAATGGGTAACCCTTCCCTTTTATGAATAAGATACCCTTTAACCAATCTCTTATTGGCATCTTCAGATAACTCACCACTTCCATTTACACCACCACCAAGCAGAACAATGATATCACCCTTACAAACAATACCTCTATAATCTTTCTCTAAAAAATATAGTGAAAAATCCTTAATTGGGGTTATGGATATGAGATACAAAGATATCCCTGAGATAAGTAATAAGAACTTTAACCAACGTTTATTAGCTACAAAGCCGGAAAAGATGAACAGAATTACGAAAGAACCGGGGGGGATTATAGCATAGGTTAATAGCTTTTTTAAAAATAACACTACTATTTCCCTTTTTTGTTGTAGCTATCTTTTAGACCAACCGTTTTATTGAAAATCAGCTTCCCATCTTTAGAATCTTCATCCTTTTTAAAATATCCAACCCTCAAAAATTGAAAATGAACCTCATCTGTCTCAAGAAGAAATAACTCACCTTTCCCATTTTTTAAAACAAGGGAGTTTGTATTTATATTTTTTGTAAAATCTTCACCCTCCTCAACATCGTCAGGATTTTCCTTTGTAAAAAGATGATCGTACATTCTCAACTCAACATCAATGGAAGCTTTTGCATCTACCCAATGTATTGTTCCCTTGACCTTTCGCCCATCTGAACTCCAACCACCCCTGCTATCTGGATCATACTCACAATATATTTCAATAACATTACCCTCGTCATCTTTTTTAAATCCTTTACATGTAACATAGTAGGCATGCTGCAATCTAACCTCTTTTCCGGGAGTTAATCGGAAAAAATTTGGGTCTGGAACTTCTCTGAAATCGTCCCTTTCCACAAACAACTCTCTACTAAAAATGATTTTCCTCTTCCCCTTTGACTCATCCTCAGGGTTGTTTATAGCTTCCAGATATTCTATATGATTTTCAGGATAATTGGTAATAATTAACTTAATAGGATCTAAAACTACCATACATCTCTGAGCTCTTTTATTGAGATCCTCCCTTATACAATACTCAAGTAAACTGTATTCGACAGTACTATTGCTCTTTGATACTCCAATCTTCTCTGCGAATGCTTTGATAGATTCTGGAGTATAACCTCTACGTCTAAGTCCACTTATTGTTGGCATTCTGGGGTCATCCCATCCCGAAACATATTTTTCCTGAACAAGCTTTAAAAGCTTTCTCTTACTCATTACTGTATATGTAAGGTTTAGTCTTGCAAATTCAATCTGCCTTGAATGATAAACACCAAGCTGGTCCAAAAACCAATCATAAAGTGGTCTATGATCCTCAAATTCGAGGGTACAAATGGAGTGAGTAACCCCTTCTATGGAGTCTTCATTACCATGTGCCCAGTCATAGGAAGGGTAAATACACCATTTATCTCCTGTCCTATGATGATTAGACTTTATAATTCTATACATTACAGGATCTCGCATATTTATATTTGGAGAGCTCATATCTATCTTTGCTCTTAATACAGCTTCCCCTTCTTCAAATTCACCATTTTTCATCTTTTCAAACATTAAAAGATTCTCCTCGACACTTCTATTTCTGTATGGACTTTCAATGCCGGGTTCATTAAGTGTACCTCTATATTTTCTCATCTCCTCAGGAGAGAGATGACATACGTAAGCTTTACCTTTCTTTATTAATTCTACAGCCCATTCATACATCTTCTCAAAATAGTCTGATGCATAAAATTCCTTTTCACCCCAGCTAAACCCAAGCCATCTGACATCATTCTTTATCGATTCAACATATTCAGTATCCTCTTTTTCTGGATTAGTATCATCAAATCGGAGATTACATCGCCCACCAAATTTTTCAGCAAGACCAAAATTAAGACATATAGATTTTGCATGCCCAATATGGAGGTATCCATTGGGTTCGGGTGGAAAACGTGTACAGATAGACTTATGCTTCCCACTTTTTAGATCCTCAATTATTATCTCTTCTATAAAATTTGTAGCTTTAAGATCTTCATAATTCATATAGTCTCCTAATTAAATAACAAAATATTTAGCTTTATCACTGTGAACTATTATAGCACTCGTAGTAAACTCAGGAACCATCTGAAAAGTTTCAGTAACCTCAACACCAATCTCATCTATCCCAAGCAGGTTGGCTATTATTCCATTACCTTCAAGATCTGGACATGACGGATAACCAAAACTATATCTCAAACCCCTATACTTGTTACTTAAAATCCCCTCTGACGAATGAGGCTCACTTTCTGTAATGCCCAATTCAAAACGTATTACTCTGTGCCAGTATTCAGCAAGGGCTTCTGTCAACTCTGTAAAGAAACCATGATAAAGAAAATAATCTTTGTAACTACTATCCTTTAATTTTCTTAAAAACTCCACAGGTTTATTCCCAAGTGTAACTATTTGTATGGGTAAAATATCCATAATACCCTTAGAGATATCTTTAAAATAATCAGAAATACAGAGATAAGGTTCTTTTTTTTGCCTTGGGAAATCAAGTTTTGTGATCTCAATACCATCTTCATTAAAAATGATTAGACTATTTTTATCCCCAACAACTCTAAAATATCCATATTTTACAATAAAATCTACTAAGGAGTCACGTTTCACAGTTTCCACAACTTTATTATAATTAACAACAACCTCTTCATTTATCAACTTCTCATAATCATGAACAGATTGTTCCTTTAATTTTTTGTACCCCCATCTATTTGTCCAGAGAGTTCTCTTATTTAAAAGCTTTTCAACATCCTCAAAATTTATATCAGTTACCTTTTTAACCCCAAAGAAGGGGGGTAAAGGAACAATATTTGAAGAAAAATCATGTTTTACATCGATATCTATTTTAGGATCAATTTTATTATTATCTTTCTTTTCTTCAGATATATTAACAATGAGATCCCTGACATTTCC
Organism: Calditerrivibrio sp.; assembly: GCA_020217115.1. GTDB lineage: Bacteria > Chrysiogenota > Deferribacteres > Deferribacterales > Calditerrivibrionaceae > Calditerrivibrio. Next base: position 6,952 of record JAIWOA010000074.1, read on the forward strand.
ATCTTGAAGGTAGTTTATGGCACTAAAAGCATCCCTGCAGTAATATACTTCACCTTCATAGGCAGGAACACACTCATTTTTCACATAACCCTCAGTCAATGCAGCTCCACCAAGCAGAACCTTTAAATTCAAACCTCTTCTCTTCATCTCTTCAAGGTTCTCTTTCATTATTATGGTAGATTTGACAAGAAGGCCACTCATACCAATTGCATCAGCGCCAACCTCTATTGCCTTTTCTATCATATCTTCAACAGGAACCTTTATTCCAAGATTGTATACTCTATAACCGTTGTTGGACAAAATAATCTCAACAAGATTTTTACCTATGTCATGAACATCCCCCTTAACAGTTGCAAGCACAATCTTCCCTTTTGGTTCTGTTGAACTTTTTTCCATAAAATTTTCAAGATAAGATACCGATCTTTTCATAACTTCTGCCGATTGGAGCACAAAAGGGAGAAGCATTTTACCCTGTCCAAACAATTCACCAATTTCTTGCATACCATTCATAAGTATCTTGTTTATTATGTCATACGGTGTATATTTTTTTAGTAATTTATCCAGAACTGATTCTAAGTCTGTTTTATCACCCTTTTTTAGTTTAACAATAAGTAGCTCTTCTTCAGACAGCTCCAATATATTACTTTCAACAACCTCTTCACTTTTACCTGAAAAATATTCTATAAATCTTTGCAAAGAACCCTCTTTTCCAAAAATAAGATCCTCTGCTAATCTAAATTCATCAGCAGCAATGGAATCCTCAGGCAGGATTTTAGATGCATGGACAATTGCCATATCAAGACCAACATCAACAGCCTTCTTTAAAAATACCGAATTAAGAACAACCCTACTTTTTGGGGACAAACCAAAGGATACATTGCTAAGACCTAAAACTGTTTTTACACCCTTCAACCTTTCTTTGATCACTTTTATAGCATTGAGGGTCTCTACAGCTGCAAAAATAAGTGTTTCGTCTCCACTACCTATGGAGAATGTAAGGGGATCTATTATCAGCTCCTCAGGAGCTAATTGGTACTCCTCTGTCCAAACCTTATAAATTCTTTCAGCAATATGAAACTTTTTTTTCGCTGTCATTGCCATTCCATCTTCATCTATAGTCAATCCTATAACTGCAGCTGGAAACCTTTTTACCAGATTAAGCACCATGTGTAGCTTTTTACCACCATCTTCAAAATTTATAGAATTTATAATAGGTTTACCAGTATATCTCTTTAAAGCTTCCTCTAAAACATCAGGTTCTGTGGTATCTATAACAGCTGGAATAGTAACCATTCTATTTACCATAGAAATAAATCGAGACATATCTCTTTTCTCATCTCTACCAGCGTAAGCAACACAAATATCCACAAAATGGGCAGCTTCATCCTCCTGATCCTTTACAACTTTTAACATTCCGTCAAAATTATCCTTTAACAACAACTCCCTGAAAGCTTTACTGCCATTAGCATTAGCTCTCTCCCCAATCAAGGCTGGAGGAGGTGACTGTTCTATCGAAGAAGAGGAATATATACTTGAAACTAAACCGTTTATTGAGAATCTATCTGGTAATGGAGCTGTCATAACATCACAAACTTTTCTAATCTCCCTGATATGTTCGTATGTTGTGCCACAGCACCCACCTACTATAGATATGGGGAATTGTTTAAGCAGATCTTTTACTATACTGCCCATCCTTTCTGGAGGCATATCGTAGATAAATTTACCATTTATATTTTTTGGAAGACCGGCATTGGGGATGCATGACATCCTACCCCCCCAGTTTTTTGATAGATTATTTAAATGTTCATACATCATATCAGGTCCAAGTGCACAGTTTATCCCAAGGGAATATATAGGATAACTTCCAATGGTTGCTGCAACAGCACTCAAATCAGAACCGGTAAGCATAGTACCATTTGTTTCAACAGTAACAGATACCATTATTGGTAAATTTATATTTTTTTTATCAAAAATATCTCTACAAGCATTAATTGCAGCTTTTATCTGTAACATATCCTGACAGGTTTCTATGATCACAAGATCTATGCCACCATCAATTAAAGCGGAAATCTGCTCTTCATACATATATTTTAAATCATCATAGGAGATATGACCAAGGCTCGCAAGTTTTGTACCGGGGCCAATCGAACCTGCAACAAATTTACCAAATTTATTTGCAGCTCTTCTTGCAATCCTTGCTGCCTCAAAATTTATTTCATAAACCATCTCTTCAAGCCCATACTCTGATAAAACAAGTCTTGTGCCACCAAAACTATTTGTTTCCAACACATCTGCACCAGCCTCAAGAAATTTTGTGTGGATCTCCTCTATAATTGATGGTGCAGATATATTTAAATACTCGTTACACCCATTTTTCCCATTCCATATCTCACTGCCAATTTCATAAGTTTGTATGGTAGTACCCATCCCACCATCAAACAGAACAATTTTACCTTCTGCAAATTTCAAAAAATCATTCATTATTTTCTCACCTGCCCTGTCTTTACAATATAAAACCCTATAACAATAATAATAACACTAACTATATGTGGAGCCCTTAAAAAGCCTATCATCAGATCATCAGCCCTAAAAGTTGTCACAAAACCCCTTATTACACCATAAAAGATAAGATAAAGTCCCATTATTGTTCCTCTACCGATCATATCGTCTCTTTTCCAGAGTTTTATCAACACAAAAGCCCCTATGAAATTTAGGATCATTTCATAAAAAAATGTAGGATGAACAGGTAAAGTCCCAAATTCCAGATAGGCGGGTGGATTAAATCTCTCCGGAAAGCTTATCCCCCAAGGCACATACTCCTTTAGCTGATATTTTAAACCTTCAAAGTTTACATAAAGCTCTTTACCTTGAGTTAACATATTATGGAGCATATTCATACCATCAGGGCCATCTGGCAGTCCAAAAGTAACCTTTACCGTATTCCAGAAGTCTGGAAAAACGTTTTTCAATCTAAAAATTATGTCTGGTGGCGTTATCGTAGGTACACCATGGGCTTCGCCATTGGCAAAGTTTCCAAACCTCCCTATCC
>JAIWOA010000075.1 GCA_020217115.1 Calditerrivibrio sp.
CCTGTCCAAGAAGGACAAATGGCAAAATAAGATCTGCTAAACATTTGAAATTAAACTTACCTTTACTATAAAGATAACCAGCAATAACCCCTCCAATAATACCACCATGTATAGCAAGGCCACCATGCCAGAAAGCTAAAATCTCAGAGGGGTATTGTGAGTAGAAATCCCACCTCAAGAGAACATAATAAGCTCGAGCACCTATTATCCCACCAAAAAAGGATATTAAAACTACATTTTCAATTTTATCTGGATTCATCCCAAGGGTTCTGGACCTCTTTCTTACAAAATAAATAGCTATGAGTATCGCAACTAAATACATCAAACTGTATATTCTCAACTCAAAAGCCCCTATCTTAAAAAGGTATGGAAACATCTATTTTGCTCCTTTCCTTGATGCTATAAGTATTGATAAGAATATTAAGCATATACCGATAAATTTATATATGTCAATAGTTTCGTTAAAAATGAAATAGGCCATTATTGTGGCTCCTATAGGCTCCCCCAGTATACCTATTGCCACCATAGAAGGTTTAAGGTGTTTTAATGACCAGTTAACTGAAGTATGACCAATCATCTGAGGAAAAATAGCAAGCATTACCATGCTAATATAGGAAGTGGTACTGTAGCCTGTAAAAGAGATACCCTGAACAATGGAAAATGCCAGTAGAAAAATGGCACTTGAACTGTATGCAATTGTGATATATGTCATAATGTCAAGTCTTTCCCTAACTTTACTACCTAAAAGTAGGTAACAGCTTGCACAGACTGCCCCCAGAAGTGCTAATAAATCCCCTAAAAGGGCATCTGTATCTTTAATTGAAAATCCACTTAGGCCACTGTCCCCAACAGCAAGCACTATACTTCCAAAAATTGATAAGAATATACCGATGACTATCTCCTTTTGTAATTTTTCCTTCAAAAATATTACTGAAAATATCCCTACAAAAAGTGGATTTGTAGTTACCAGTACCACACTGCTAGCCACCGATGTCAATTTGAGAGAAGCAAACCATGAGATAAAATGAATCGTAAGTATAAAACCACTCAAAATAGAGAGCAAAAGATCCCTTTTATCTACATCCTTTAAAGAAAAGCCCTTTATCTTGGCAATTCCTATGAGAATAATTGAAGATATCACAAGTCGATAGGTAGCAATCATAATTGACGGAACATCTGAACAGAACTTAACCAATATAGAAGAAGATGCAAGGGAAAGAATCCCTATCACAAATATAAGAATATTTTTAATCACCCTTAGACCTCTTAAATTTTATTTCAATAATTAGCATAGAAAGAAAAATAAGAAAAGCACCAACATATTGATCTCTTGTCAAAATTTCCCCCCCAATCAAAAAACCAAAGAATGCAGCTGAAAGGGGTTCAAGGGTAAAAATTACAGCAGCCTTAGTGGGAGTGGTAAACTTCTGAGCATAGGTTTGTATCAAAAATGCAACCACAGTTGCCATAACCCCCGTTAAAAAAAATGCAAAAACATTTGCCCCACTAAAGACAATCTTCCCTTTCCAATCTTCAAATAAAAGAGCATAACAAACTGACAAAATAGTTAGCACAAATATCTGTATAGATGTCAAAGCAAATACATCATCCCTTTTACAATAATAATCTATCAATACAATATGGAAAGCTACAAATAAAGCATTGAGGAGAACCAAAAATTCCCCCATTCCAAATCCAATTTTATTACCGTGAAAACTAATGAGAAATAAACCAGTAAAAGCCATAAAAACAGCAATAACTGTTTTAATATCCATACTTTTTTTCAAAAAAACTACAGATATTATCGGAACAAATATAAGGTAAAGACCGGTAATGAAACCTGTCTCCGATGCAGTAACAAATTTCAACCCCATTGTTTGGAAAGTAAAAGTCAAGAACAGCACAACACCAAGTACAAAACCATCTAAAACAACTACCCTATTTATCTTTTTTGGCCGATAAAGAAATATTACCAATAAAAGAATTGAAGCTATAATAAATCTCACGGAATTAAATGTTATAGGTGGAATAGTCTCTATTGTTTTCTTCGTAACTATAAATGTCGATCCCCATATTAAAGATATGAATACGAGAAGAATATCAGCCTTTAAACTGCTACCTTTAACACCTTTATACATGGTTTCTCCGCAGCATTGCATAGTTTGGAAGTATGATACCTGCAAGTATCAATACCATTCCGATTACTTGAAAAAACAGAATTTTTTCTCCCAGAATGAAAAAAGATGATACAACAGTAATTATAGGCTCAATAGTCGAAAATATAGACACATATACTGAGCCTATTTTTTCAATGGCAATATAGAGAAAGAGAACCGCCAGAAAGGTAGGGATAAATCCAATACCAAAAGCTATAAGAAGTTTTTGAGCATTAAAAGTACCAAAATTAAATGGATTAGAAAAAGTAAGATATGAAAAAGCTGTACTTAGAATTACATAGAAGCTAAATGTAACAGGGTTAATATTTTTCAGAGCTTTTTGAATAAATATAAGGTAGAAGGAAAAAACCGACATTGCGAGCACAGCATAAAATATACCAGTTAAAGATATTTTTCTTAAAAAAGCATCATAAAATATAAAAAAACAACCCAACATTATCAGTAAAAGGGATATAAACATACCTTTACTTATTTTTGTTTTAAAAAATATAACAGATAAAATGGTAACGGTAACTGGATATGCGTAAAGGATCAGAGATGTTGTAGATGCCTCAATGTACTCCAGAGATTTTATAAATGCATAGCTCTGGATAAAATAAAGTACAAATCCAGCAAAAAAAGCTTTTAAAAGCTCCTTAAACCCTATTCTAAACAAAGATAGATCTTTTATAATAAAAAATAATACAAAAAGAAAGGATGCAATGAAAAATCTATAGGTCAAAAGCTCACCGGCACTAAAACCTGCCATGTAGCCAAGCTTGCCAAATATGGCGAGCAATCCAAAAAAAGCAGCAGACAAGATAGTATATAAAAAACCAGTTATCATATCATCTCCAGAAAATTGTATAGGTAACATATTCAGAATATTTTGCAATATAAATATACCCTGCTAACCATTTTATGAACAATCTCCAGATATTTTCCGCTAAAATGAAAATATTCCAGAAACCACAGGTTGTAATCCATCATAAACTGCATTCAGTGTTGTTTTTTTATGAAAATAACTATACATATTTCTGAAAACTTTTATAGATAAGCTAATCAGGATAATATATCCCAACCTATTTTGGGGCAGTACCATTATACTTATATTTCCGCAATCAAAAAAAGAGGATGAAGCTAAAGCTATACAAATATGTTAGCATTAAAAATTAGGTAGTTATACTATAGAGAATCTTTCAGAGATCTATAAACTCTTTCTCATAGTTTTTGTATATGTTATTGAAATCCTCATTTTTGTAAAGCTCATATATACTAAAATCTTCACCAAAGTTCTTCTTTATAAATGTTGGGATATCTCTATAATTGAAAAATTTTATACAGTTTACAGCAGGGTCTCCAAACAGAGATTTACTCTTTTTAGCATATTTCTGAGGAATAATATTGAGATTAACAAATTCATTTACTATAGTTTCCATCTGATTAAGACTATGAAAATTAAGATTTTCTATCCTACCACAGTTGGATTCAACAAAGCTACATAGAGTATGTATAAATATTCTAAGATGACTAATGGAATCAAGCTCTTTCTGACTTATCGAAATTGTAACATCTTTATTTCTAAATATGTTGAATAGTTTTTGTTCATTTCTGAAGCTCAACTTAACTAATAGTTCCAGAGGGATTTTATCCATTAACTCATTTCTACCCTTTAATTTGAAATGCTGATCAACGATACCAATTGTTTTTAATACACCCACAAGTTTTAAAAAAGTTGTAAACAAGATAGAGTCAGGTGGCAATAGATTATCTTTTACTATAATCTCATTAAGATCACTACTTACGTCAATTATAGGATTTTTACCCGGATTTAAAAATTCAGATATTTTGATATCCTCAACAACATACTTACTATTAAGATGGATAAGAATCTTGTCATTATTAAAATAAGAATCTGCAAGGTTATCAAGGGGTATAGTCAAAGAATTTTCCTTAACGTTTGTTATCTGTCTAAAAAAGGATAACAGATTTTTTGGATGGCTACTCGGTTGAAGAACTTCATATATTATTCCATCCTTCTCAGCTTTAAAATAAGATATAAGGTTTATAAGTATATCCCCATTTATAACATTCTCATCGAATATCAAAATGAGCCTTTCAAGCTCCGTTGCCTTCAAAACATTAAATAAAAAATCTGTTATACCACCATCGATAAAAAGCTTATCCAATCTATTGTCTATTTTAACAAAACCCTCTGAGGAGATATTATCTATACTTGGTGAATATATGTAATATTTTATTCCATTGGGAAACTGTATCAATATTGCTCCATTCACAGATTCGTAAGTCTCTTCGATTTTCTTATCTACTATAATTTCAGGTTCTTCTTTTAAATTTTTCTGTTCTTCTAACCTTTTTTTAGGAGCTATTTTTATAACTTGTGGTTTTAAAATCGTATCTTCTTCCTGATCATCTGTTATGTCATTTTTTTTATAAAAATCCCCACTTTCCTGCTTACCCACAGTTTCTGTAACACTATTTTCCTTTTTGCCGCTATCTTCTATCCTATCTTCAACTTTAGCTAAAACTGCACCTTTTTTCTTTACCGCAACTATATTAGAATCTTTGTCAATATTGCTAAAAAAATCTGAAACATCAACAATAATATCTGATTTCACTTCATACTGGCAGGCAAGCCTGAAGCCGGCATCTATGTTTATAGGAGCAAGGATTATAGTATCTTTTTTGGTAGGTTTGTTAATAGGTTTTTTGTCTGCAGAAACAATTCTAACTCTACATTTGCCACACTGGCCACTTCCCTTACACAAAGTGGGAACATTAAGCCCATTTTCAATAAGGACATGATACAGGTTAGCCCCTGATTTGACTTCAACAGTAATGTTATGATTCTTTATTATAACCTTATGCTTTTTATTATTAAAAAACATATTAAAGTATCTGCCCCAAAAATTGTTTTAATCTCTCATTGCGTGGATTATTAAAAATATCTTCAGCCTTACCCATTTCCACAATGTTACCTTCATCCATAAAGACAACCCTATCTGAAACCTCTCTTGCAAAACCCATTTCATGGGTCACAACAACCATTGTCATACCATCCTTTGCAAGTGTCTTCATAACATCCAGAACCTCTCCTATCATTTCAGGATCAAGGGCACTTGTAGGTTCATCAAATAGCATAATTTTAGGTTTCATTGCAAGAGCTCTCGCAATTGCTACTCTCTGCTGTTGCCCACCTGACAACTGTGATGGATAACTACCACCTCTATCTCCCAAACCAACTCTTTCAAGTAGTTTTAAAGCAAGTTCATCAGCACTTTTCTTATCCATTTTTCTGACAATTCTTGGAGCAATTGTAATATTTTCCAGTGCTGTCAGATGGGGAAAAAGATTAAACTGCTGAAAAACCATACCAACTTCCTCTCTAATTTTGTTGATGTTGGTTTTGCTGTCAGTAAGCTCTATACCATCGATAATAATATTTCCACCATTTATAGTTTCAAGATGGTTCAAAGTCCTCAGAAATGTTGATTTACCTGATCCGCTGGGACCAATTATTACCACAACTTCACCCTGCATAACATTGAGAGAAACCCCTTTGAGGGCTTTTACACCGTTTTTATATATTTTTACAACATTTTTTGCCTGAATTATACAATTTTCACTAATCACTTGCAGCAAGTCTCCTTTCAAGTAGTTGAACTAAAAAAGATAGTCCAAAAGTAAGTAAAAGATACATTATAGCAACAACAAACCATACCTCAAATGGGCTGAAAGTGGAAGAAACTATTTCCCTACCAGCCTTTGTAAGATCGGTAATGGAGATAACCGATACAAGGGAAGAATCCTTTATAAGGGATATAAACTGACCTGCCATTGGAGGCAATGTTCTCTTTAAAGCTTGTGGAAGTATTATGTATCTCATTGCCTGAAAATAGTTCATGCCAAGACTTCTTGCGGCCTCCATCTGACCCTTTGGTATGGACTGTATCCCAGCTCTAACAATTTCTGCGATATATGCTCCTGCAAATATCGCAAGGGCTGCAATACCTGATGTAATTCTGTCAAGCTGAAAAACTGTACCTATAAAAAAATAAAATATGAAAATCTGTACAAGCAGTGGAGTTCCCCTTATAAGCTCAATATAAGTCACAGATAGTTTTCTAAGAACAATATTTGAGGATATCCTTGACAAACCTGTTATTATACCTATCACTATTGCAATCAGTATTGCCACAAAAGATATATACAAAGTATTCCAGAGACCCCATGTTAAGGGACCTATTTTATACTTATAGTCATAGGCAACAATATCACCTTCATAGACGTCTGTGTTATCGGATAAAAGAGATTCTTTATAATCCGATATCTTTTCAGTCTTACTACCATCAGTACTCTTAATAACTATCGTTTTACCTTCAAAATGCAGGACACCTTCAAAAGGTGCCCTGATATCTATTTTTTCATTACTGATTATGTAAGAAGGTATCCTTTCCCATCTCCAGATATAGTCAACCTTCTTGGTAGAATAGTAAACAAAGAAAATTAACAAACCTACAATAGAAACAAATACAGCATTCCAAATAAAATTTTTAAAAAGATTGTTTTTATTCATTTATAATATAGGTCTCCTATTGAACATCTTTCAGCCAATCAGTGCTTTTAAACCATTTATTATAGATAGCATCGTATCTTCCATCACCTTTAACTATCATAAGAAAGTTATTAAGCCAATTAAGGAAATCTGGATCACCTTTATTTATTGCCCATGCAAGGGGCTCATAGGTAAATGGTTTGTCAAGAAAGGCTAACTTTGAGCTGTTTTGAGCATAGAAAATTGCATTGTACGGCAAATCATAAACAAAAGCATCAGCTTTACCATTTATAACCTCCATAGCAGCTTCCTGCTCTGTTTCAAAAAGTCTCAACTTTGCTTTAGGCATAAGCTTTTTTGTAGCAAAATCAGCAGTAACACCAAGCTTTGTTACTACAGTATATTTTGGATCATTGAGATCTTTATAACTTTTTATCTTACCAGCAAGCTCCTTTTTTATGAGGATTGTCTGTCCAACCACAATATATGGTTCAACAAAATTAACCTGCATATTTCTCTGTGGTGTGATAGTCATACCAGACATGATTATATCAAATTTATTTGTCAAAAGTGCAGGAATAATGCCATCCCATGCAGTGTTTACAAGGGTTAATTTAACTCCAAGCTCCTTTGCGATCTCCTTTGCCATATCCACATCAAATCCGATTATATTCCCTTTCTTATCTTTGAGTTCAAATGGCATGTAACCAGCTTCAAGACCTACCCTGATCTCTTTCTTCTTGATTATCTGATTGAGCGTAGACTTCTCCCAAACTGCGATATCAGAAGCAAACAATGCGGAAGCAAATACAAATGTTAAAAATACAAACAAAACCTTTTTCATTTTTCTTATCCTCCATTACTATTTTTTAATATGATTTCCCTTCATCTAAAAGTTCTTTGATAATCATCTGAGTTCCACACTCGGGGCATTTAGGTATATCTTCTTTAGGTATGTAAACTATTGATATATAACCACACTTAGGACATTTAACCTCTACAGCCTCAACTTTTTCTCCCATCGTCATCTCCAAACTTTTCCTTTACTCTATTATAAATATAACTATATTTCAAGTAAAACTTTACAAAATAAGCAAACTATGCTCTGTTTTTTACTTTTAAAATTCTGTATGCAGCTATAGCAGCACCAAAACCATTATCTATGTTAACAACTGTTATACCATTTGAACAACTTGTAAGCATAGCAAATAGTGGAGTAAACCCACCCAAAGCAGTTCCATAACCTACTGAAACAGGTACAGCTATAACAGGCTGATAAAACAGTCCACCCACAAGGGATGGTAGTGCACCCTCCATACCAGCAATTACTATCAATACATCAAAATCTTCAAGTTCACTTTTTATATTAAAAAATCTATGAACCCCAGCAACTCCTACATCTGGAAATATTTTACTTTCCGTTCCCAGTGTGTCAAGTACCACTGAAGCTTCATTTGCGATATAAAGATCTGATGTCCCTGCTGTAACTATAGCAACCTTACCAGATATTTTTAACTCTTTTTTATTAAAACGTATTATACCTGCATTATAGAAGACTTCAAAATCGCTGTCATGAGCCAGAATCTGATCTATCTTCTTCTTATCAAGCTTGGTACATAAAAAGGTCAAATCTCTATCTTTGTAGATCTTTATTATCTCCAGAATCTGATCTACAGATTTATCTTTACCAAAAACAACCTCATCAAACCCAAGCCTATCTCTCCTGCAAAGGTCTATATCAGCCAGAGAACTTTTACTATGCAATATCATCTCCAAACAGCGGTCACGATCAATAGAACCTTTAGAAAAACTGTCTAATATCTCTTGAATATCCCTTTTATTCACCCAAAAAACCTCTACATATGACATATATTTCAAAGGAATTCTTCCTGGTGGCATCTGGTCTAAATATTTTTAAATCTTTAAATATCAACTTTAAATCAGACACCAATTTTTCCCTATCCTCCCCATCAAATAGCTTGAATATTAAAACCCCATCCTTCTTCAAAACTTTTTTTGTAAAATCCACTACTATTTTTATCAGGTTCATACTGTTTTGATGATCCACAAACTTTTGACCTGTAGTATTTGGAGCGATGTCAGAGATAACTGCGTCAAATTTACTTTTTATCTCCAGAATCCTCTTCAAAGTATCATCTTCCCTTATATCACCCATTATAAAATGGTAATTCTGGTTTGGTATAGGCTGAATATTTAGAATATCAACCCCAACAACGGTAGAATCTTTACTGAGCAGTTCGAGGGCAACCTGACTCCATCCACCAGGGGCAGCACCAACATCAAGTAATGACCTTACCCCAGAAAATAGGCTATATTTATCTACAAGCTCCTTCAATTTGTAAGCAGCCCTTGATCTGTACCCTTCCTGTTTTGCTTTTTTATAAAATGAATCTTTTCTAATATACATCAGATCTTCTCAAGGGGGATTACTTCATAATGTTCTATATGGTATGTTGAATTTGGCTTTATCTCTATGCTCAATTTGAATATCATCTCGATATCATCTATATTGTCCTTTTCATTGTTTAAAATAATATCCACTACATCAGGGTGAGCCTCAACAAGTACCTTTTTACCAGAAAAAAATGGAGCTATCCTTTTTATCTCCCTTAAAATGTCATAGCATATAGTAATTTTCGATTTTACTACACCTCTACCTTCACAGTATGGACAGGCCTCAGTAAGTATTTTGTTCAGACTATCTTGAACCCTTTTTCTCGTTATTTCAAAAAGACCAAGGGGGGAAATATTCACCACAGAGGTCTTAGCTCTATCCTTTTTCATCTCCTGCACAAGTGTCTGCAAAACTTTCTCTTTATGGTCATCTTTCTCCATATCTATAAAATCTACAATGATAATACCACCCAGATTCCTTAATCGCATCTGCCAGACAATCTCTTTTGCTGCTTCAATATTGGTTTTTAAGATTGTCTCATCAAAGTTCCGTTTGCCAACATATTTACCAGTATTTACATCAATAACAGTCAATGCTTCAGTCTGATCTATTACAATATAACCACCAGATTTTAACCATACCCGCCTTTCAAGCAGACGACTTATTTCTATTTCAATATTATAATAATCAAAAATCGGCATATCATTTTCATAAAGCTCTATGGATATCTGATTATTTGATAGGTATTCCTTTACAAAGGATTTTATCCTCAAATAATCCGCTTTTCCATCAAGAACAATCTTTCTTACTTCGTCATTGGCAAGATCCCTAACTGTTCTGAATAGCAGATCCAGCTCATCATAGAGAAGTTTTGGAGCACCCGGCTCCTTTGATTTTATAGAGATCTTTTCCCAAGTCTTTAGTAGGTAGGCCAAATCAGCTTTTAGATCTTCTTCGCTGGAATTTTCACATACTGTCCTTGCAATTAGACCCATATTTTGTGGTTTTATATTGATAAGTATCTCTTTTAAACGATCCCTTTCAGCTTCATTCTCTATCTTGCGGGAAACGCCTATATGGTTGTATGAAGGCATAAGAACAAGATACCTACCAGGTATAGTAACATGGGTAGTTAGTCTGGCACCCTTCTGACCAATCGGTTCCTTGGCTACCTGAACCATTATCTCTTGACCTTCCTGTAGAAGATCCTCTATTGGGACATAGATCTTATTGATATTACTATCTATATCAACATCTTCGACATCTGCTATCCTATCTTCTAAAAGGGAAAAACTCTCAGAATCCTCTATGTAAAGATCCCCTACATGCAGGAAAGCAGCCCTATCATGTCCAATATCTATAAAAGCTGATTGCATCCCTGGAAGTACCTTTACAACTTTACCTTTATATATATTACCTGCAATACCCTTATTTTTAGCCCTCTCCAGAAATATCTCAGCAAGGCTATTATTTTCTAATACTGCCACCCTTGTTTCATTGACGGTGGAGTTAATTATAATCTCTTTTGCCAACTTTCCCTCTTATGAAATTTGATATATTAACCCTTCATTTTAACCATTACAGCCTTTGATATCGCTTTTAATGTCTCAAAAACACCTGTACCATTTAAAGCCACAGCTTCATAGGATTCCACTTTTCTTTTATTCAAAGCATGTTCAAGCTCTTCAACAGGGACAATATCCTTTAAATCCCTTTTATTCCACTGCATTACAAGTGGTATCGTGTCATAGTCAAAACCCTGTTCCCTAAGATTATCAATGAGATTATCAAGGCTGTCAAGATTAGCATCCATTCTATCTACCTGAGAATCAGCAACAAATACAACACCATCAGCACCCTTTAATATAAGCTTTCTACTTGCATCATAAAAGATCTGACCAGGTACAGTGTAAAGATGAAGTCTTACCTTAAATCCCTTTATTTCACCTAATTTCATAGGCATAAAGTCAAAAAATAGAGTTCTCTCAGTTTCTGTAGCCAGAGATATCATCTTCCCCTTTTGATCTTCTGCAGTCTTTTCATATATATATTGCAAATTAGTCGTTTTACCACATAACCCAGGTCCATAGTAAACTATTTTGAAGTTAATCTCTTTGGTGGCATAATTTATAAATGACATTTCAGGACCTCTTCTTAAACATATTTTCAATATCTTCATCGGTAATATCGCTAAAAATATTTTCCGATTGTGCATCAAGGGAATCAAAGGAATTTAAAAGCTCTAAAATATTTTTTACATATTTTTTCATTTTTAACCTTACCAAACCAAGGGAGGTAGTTTCATCAAATAATACAACTAATATCAACTTCCCATCAATAAGAGTTATGTTGAGATGCTCATTTTCCCCCTCATGGAAAAGAACCGAAAACTCTTTTTCCCCAAGTAATTTAGCTATACCATCTGTAGCAGCCACATTCCCTGCAACAAGAGCAGCAAGGGAAGTAGCATCAAACTCCTCAGACTCTCCAGCACTAGCAACCATTTGGCCAGTTTTATCTATTAAAAAAGTAGCTCTGGAGTTAGTCTCCATCTTCAAATTTCCAACCTGATCATATAGCTTTTTTATTAACTCTTCATTGATCAACCAGGCATAATTTTGCATAGTATAGCACCAACCTTCTAAAGCTGGAATATATCAAACCAACTTTAATAACTCAATTACCCCATCTCTCTCCTATTTTCAAGAGATTTGAGTATCGTAATCTCATCAACGTATTCGAGATAACCCCCTATTGGAACGCCAGTAGCTATTCTGGTTACCTTTACACTATTGTATCTCTTAGAAATGAGTTTGTAAAGATAAATTGCTGTTGTGTCACCTTCCACATCAGGATTAGTTGCCAGGATTATCTCCTTTACCCCATCCTCTTCTATTCTTTTTAAAAGACTCCCAATTCGCAGATCATCTGGAGTTATCCCATCAAGTGGGGCAAGCCTTCCACCCAAAACATGGTAAAGACCCCCAAATTTCCCTGAGCTTTCAATAAGAAAAATATCCTTTGCTTCCTCTACCACACAAATAACCGTATTGTCTCTATTTTTGTCCAAACAGATCTCACATATATCTTCATCAGAGATCGACCCACATTTCAGACAAAACCTGGTGTCCCTTTTCAAATTGTATATTGAAGATGATAAATCCTCAACATCCTTCATAGACATCTTTAAAAGATGCATCGACAAACGTATAGCTGTCTTTTTCCCTATACCCGGGAGTCTTGATAGCTCTCTTACACATCTGTCAAAAGATTTCGAATATGACATTAATTAAAACATTCCCGGGAAATTAAGGCCCAATCCACCGGTGAGCTTTGACATCCTTTCACTCATAAGTGCCTGTGCCTTTTTAATACCTTCATTAACAGCGGCAACAATGAGATCCTGCAACATATCAACATCATCCGCATTTACAACATCCTTGTCTATATTTATACCTATAAGCTCAGCTCTCCCATTGAATATAACCTTAACCATTCCACCACCTGAAGTAGCCTCTACAGTCTCCTTTGCCACCTCTGCCTGAACATCTTCCATCTTTTTTTGCATCACTTTTGCCTGTTTCATAATCTGCTGAATATTCATTTTTCCTCCTGATTATATATATTTTTAGTTTTTATCCACTTTTTCTATCTCTCCATCAAATGCAGTTAATATTTTATTAACAACTGAATTACCTTTAGCAGTCTCCCTGAGCATCTCTTCCTGAAAAGATTTTATTTCAAATTCAGTCTTAATAAAGCTGCTATCCTGAGAGTTGTTGTCTATTGTAATAGAAAAACTCATCTCTTTTCCAAAATATTTATTAAGATGTTCCTTTAAAAATTGGTTACGATCAGGCTTTAAAAGCATGTTATAGTAAAATTTGTCCTTTTCCTGAAAGGAAAGTACTATCTTATCACCAATCTCCTTAATTACTCCATAAGCAGCCTGGGCAGCAATCGAAGCATTTATAGGCTCTAAGTATTTTATAAAACCTTTCCATGTCTTTTGTTTATCAGTAAGACCTTCAGGAGCTTGTGCTTTTGAAGGGTTATAACTATTTGCCACGATACTGTCAGAAATGATAGAAACTTCCCTGCTTTCAACCCTACTATTAGAGGAAACAAGCTCTATTGGAATAATATTATCTACATTTGCAGCTTTAAAAACACCAAACTCAAAAACATATTTCTCAATTGCCAGATACCTCATATCACTGAGAACTTTTTGAAATATCTGAAAAAAAACAAATATCTTTTTTAATGTAAGAAATGGCTTAAGACGGTTGTAAAATTCTATCTCTTTAGATGTAAGGGTTTTATCAGAAAATCCACCTGTAAAAGCATGGAGGAGATTCCTTGTGTG
>JAIWOA010000076.1 GCA_020217115.1 Calditerrivibrio sp.
GGGCATCTGTACAATATGGAGCATATTATAGTGTTTACTCCAACAGATTTACCACTCCCTGTTGTTCCTGCAATTAGTAGGTGTGGCATCTTTGCAAGATCGGTAATGTATGGTTTTCCAGAAATATCCTTTCCCAATATTATTGAAAGTGGGGAGGATGCCTCTTTAAACTCCTTCGAAACTATAAGATCTTTTATGTAAACTGTGCTCCTCTTTTTGTTTGGTAGCTCTATCCCTATTACAGATTTTCCAGGTATTGGGGCAATTATCCTTACACTAACTGCACTCATGGCAAGAGCCAGATCATTTTCAAGTCCTGCTATTTTGCTTATCTTTATCCCCGGTGCAGGTTCAAATTCAAATAGTGTCACTATAGGTCCCGGTTGTATCTCCTTTACTTTCCCCTGAACACCAAAGTCAAGGAGCTTTTCCTCGAGGATCTTCCCTTTTAATTTAAGTTCCTGTATCGATTCAGATGAATCTGTCTTTTCAGGTTCGTCCAGAAGAGTTTCAGGTATCTGATATCTATTTGTGTTTCTGCTTGTATCTGTTAACAGATTCAATGTAGGTTTTTCTTCCTCTTTTCCCTTTTTTGTTTCCTTTGTGTGGGTTACCTTCAAAGGTTGTTGTTTTATTAAAATATCAGGCTCATCCTCTTCTATATCTGCCGATGTTTCAGTACCATCATTGTGTGTAGCAGAATGTTCCTTTTCGGGGGCATCCCCCCTTTTTACTGCATTTTTTGTCATTTCAGCAAGCATTACAAAGAGATCTATGAAAGAAAATTTTAATAAAAATGATAAACTTATAATTAAAATTGCTCCAAGTAGTATTAAGATACCGACCTTTCCCAAGATAGGCATCAGTATAATCTTTGCAAAAAGTCCAACAATTCCACCTGATGGTTTTTCACTGTATAGTATATCGTTCTCAAAAAGTATACCCAATATCCCACTTGAGGAAAATATGAGAAGAATAATAAAAAGGAGATTTAAGGTAAACTTGTATATTCTTAGCCCCTTTGTGTTCCTAAATTGGTACAATTGGAAACAAAGCATAAATACAACAATTGGGAAAATAATTGCAGAAAAACCGGTATAGGTTATTACCCAATCTGAGAGATAACTCCCAAATTTTCCGAGAAGATTTTGAACCTCATAGTTATTTTTTGATAATACTATATTACTCATTGATGGGTCGTTTGGATGATAGGAAAAGATCGCAATTCCAAACATTACAGATAATGCAACAGCTATGATTATAAGGGTATCGAATTTAAATTTTTCTGTGGAATAGCTGTTTTTCTTTTTATCTGGCATTATAACCATACCACCGTTATTATTCCAACTATTAGACAGTATATTGCAAAATATTTTAGAGAAGCTTTTTTAATAAATTTTATCATGAAATGTATGGCAAAAAATGCAGTTATAAATGCTACAAAAGCAGCAACAATATAGTGTAAAATGGCTTCCTCTGATATTGATGTTATATGTCTTGACTGAAGCAATACTGCACCAAATACTGCAGGTAGTGACATGAGAAATGAGAATTCAACAGCCTCTTCCCTCTTAATTCCCAGAATAACCGATAAAGCAATAGTTGAACCAGATCTTGAAATACCGGGCATTACAGATATCCCCTGCATTACACCCACCCAAAAACCTTTTACAGAATCTATAGCTTTATTTCCATTAAAATTATCTGAGATGACCAATAAGACTGATGTGATTATCAAACCATACCCTGCATAAACTGTTGAAGAGAATATTGTATCTGAAAATTTTTCTATAGTAAGACCTATTATTGCAGTAGGTATTGATGCATAGAATATTGCCCATAAGAACCTTTTATTATCATAGTAGGTTATTCTATATTTATATAAAAACAATCCAAAAAATGCTTTTAAAAGTAAAGAAATTTTTTCTCTAAAATATATTATTACCGCACAGAATGTTGCCAGATGAAGTATTGTATCAAATAGTAATCCAGGTTCTTTAAAATCCTTGATCATAGACTGGGCTATTACAAGATGTCCAGAACTACTTACTGGCAAGAATTCTGTAAGACCCTGTAAGAGTCCCAGTAAAATAGCTTCAAAAAATCCCATTTAATTCCTCCATAACATATGTTTTAACGATCGGTTTCATATCACAATTCTTTTTATAAAATCTTCTCACTGTAGAGGATATTGCATCTGCAAAAATAGTTCTATCTTCACCACTATTTTTTATAAGTTCAAACTGTTCTCTTATATATCTTTTCAGTTTTATGTCAATCTCTGTAGTGTTTTTTAAACCAAATGTTTCAATTTTAATTTCATTTTTTATTATATGAATGATTATAATGCCATCTCGAGCAAGGTATTTTTTTTCTCTAAATTGTTCATCATTGTACTCAATATTGTTTCTCTGATCCACATATCTTATACCGGTATCAACATGTTTCAATGTATACCCGTCTCTATTAAATGATATCTTATTGCCATTGGTTACAAAGATCGACTCTGTAAATTCGTATGGTTTAACGAGTTGTTCAAGGAGTCTCTGGTTAAATACTTCACCATGGACAGGTATCACATATTTTGGCATTAATTTATTTATTAGCCACAAAATATCTTTCTGGCATGCATGCCCTGAGATATGTATCCCATCTTTAAAGGTTCCATAATTTAAATATATGTCATTTTTTACTTTATTAACATTTTTTTCATTCCCCGGTATTGTTTTTGATGAGAAGATAAAAAGATCTCCATACTTTACCTTCAGTTTTGTTCTTTCCATGCTTGCTATTTTTGATAGTGAACTGTTTGGTTCACCCTGACATCCAGTTACCAAAAAACATAACTCCCTATCTTCATACCTATCTGTATGATCTAACTGTACGATAAGATCTTTTGGAAACTGCAGGTAACCAAGATCCCTTGCAATGTTTATATTCTTTTTAAGGGAATTTCCCTCTATGACAACTTTTCTTCCAGATTTGATGCATGAATCTATTATAAGCTTTATTCTGCTAATATTTGTGGAAAATGTTGTTGTAAATACTCTCCCTTCAGAGTTTTTCATCAGATTTTCGATATCATTATATAACGTTAATTCCTCTTTTCTATTGGAGGTATCAAATATATTAGTGGTATCTATAAATAGACATTTTATAGAATCCCTGAGATTTGATAATCTGTTTTTAGGGAATGCTTTTCCAATTAGTGGTTTGTTTTCAATTCTAAAATCTCCACAATGTAGATATTGTTCTCCATCGTGAGTTAGTAAAATAAAAAAGGCATCTGGAATTGAATGTGTAACCTGAATGCACTCTATTTTGATGTCTCCAAATTCCATGCTGTCCCTATCCTTGAAAATATTGAAGGATTTGGGTCGATATCTTGATTCTGCAACTTTATGTTTTATAAGTCTTGTTGCATAATTTCCAGCATATAAGGGTAAATCAAATCTTTTAAAAAGGTATGTTAACGCTCCTGTATGATCTTCATGCCCATGGGTTACCACAACGGCTTTTAATTTATTTCTTATTCTTTCCATATAGGAAAAATCTGGTATAGTATAGTCTATTCCAAGATGATCGTATTGGAAAAATTTTAGACCTGCATCTACAACTATCGCTGATGTTTCTGTTTCATAGATATAGCAATTACTACCTATTTCTCCAACTCCACCAAGAAATGATACAGATAATGTCACCAGAGTTTTCCCGATCTAATTATTCCTATAATAAGCCCTAATCCAAGAAAACTGGATACGATAAAGCCAGATAGACCTAATACAGACATCCCGAAGATTTTTGGCCCTACATTGGCATATACCATAATGGATGAAGAAAGAATAATGCCTGCTATTACTATGCTAAAAGATAACCTGTTGACAGATTTGTCTATCTGTGTAGCAAATTTTTCCAGCCCCCTATGCACAAAATTAAAAGTTATTTTATCATTTAAAACCTTTGAAACAATTTTTTTGTAATCTTCTGGTATTGAAGTAACCATGCCTGCATATGCTTTGCCATTGTTAAAACTCTTTAATACAATATTTTTAAGAGAGTATTTTTGTTTTATGATCCTTTTCGCGTAGGGTTTTGTAAAATGTAAGACATCAAATTCTGGATCAAGTTTTTTACCAATAGATTCTAAAAAAGCAAAGGTTTTTATTATGTAAATGTAGTCTATAGGAAAGTTAAATCTGTATTTTCTACCAATAGTTATGATATGCTGAAGTATCTTCATTGAATCTATTTCCCCTATATTTTTTCCATACACAGGAAGAATAACATCCATTAAATCCAATTTTATTTTCCTTATATCCATGTCGGGATTGATTACTCCAAATTCTATCATTTCATTTACGAGACTGTTTATATCAAGCTTTATCAATGAAAGGAAGATATCGCTTAAATGTTCAAGTAGTTCCGAGTCTATTTTCCCTATTATGCCAAAATCTAATATCGCTATTTTCCCATCATCGGTTATGAGAAGATTGCCGGGATGTGGGTCTGCATGGAAAAATCCAAACTCAAATACCTGTTTTAAATAGAAATTAACCCCCTTTGATGCAATTTCCTTTAAATTTATCTCTTTTTCCTCAAGGGCTGATACATGGTCTATCCTTACCCCTTGTATCATATCCATTACAATTATGTCGTTTGATGAAAACTCTTTATATACTTTAGGGAAAATTAACGATGTATCATTTTTGAAAAATTCACTGAATTTCTCTATATAAAAGATTTCAAGCTCAAAATTCAGTTCTTTATTTATCTGTTCTGACATCTCCTCTATTATCCTTACTAACTGTATCTGTCTGGCTTCTTGAATATGTTTTTCTGCTATTTTACCTATTAACATGAGGATTGATATATCCTGTTCTACAAGTTTTTTTACTCCAGGTTTTTTTATTTTTATTGCTACAAACTGACCATTTAGCATCTTCCCTTTATGTACTTGGGCTATTGATGCAGAAGCCATAGGTATCTCTTCTATATACTCGAAGACCTCTTTAATAGGTTTATTTATGGAACTTTCTATGACAGGCTTTATCTGATCAAAGGGGAAATAGAGGGTATGATCCTGAAGCTTTCGTAGCTCAGATATAACTTCCTCAGGAAATATGTCTGGCCTTGAAGCAAGAAATTGCCCAAATTTAATATATGTGGTCCCAAGTTCTTCAAAAAGTTTCCTTAACCTAACACTTGCTGGGAGATGTTGAATCTCTTTCTTTATTTTTGGAGATATAAATCTCATCAAGAAACCAAGTAATGGTGCTAAGTTCATTTCATATATGAGGGGTCCAAAACCATATTTGAGGAATGTTTTACCAATGTCTCTGAATCTTTTAACGTTCCCTATAGCTCTATGAATATTTATCATACCGTAATTATATAATAATTATTATTGGCTGTCAAAGTAAAAAATATTAAACAAAGGTGTTGACTTTTTTGCAACCTGGTTGCATATTTTCTCCATTACTGCTGAATATTTTTTGGTAAGAGGTAACATTGAAAAATATAGTTGAGATAAAAAATCTTTCATACAAATACCCAAATGAGGATGATTTTGCCCTTAAAGATATAAATATTACCCTATCTGATAAGGATTATATAGTAATTTTGGGGCCAAATGGTGGTGGTAAGACTACCCTTTTGAAGCTTATCCTGGGTATTTTAAAGCCTACCGAAGGAAGTGTGAATATTAAAGGTAAATTACCTGAAGAGTCATATAGCTCAATAGGGTATGTTCCACAACAGATAAATGTAAAAAGAGAATTCCCTATCACTGTGAGAAAAGTTATCTCTTTAGGTTTGAAGGGGGATGTTTCAAAGCATAGACTTGAAGAAAAGCTTGAATCTATCGTAAATGAACTAAAACTTAATGATCTTTTGGATAAAAGGGTTTCCGAACTTTCTGGTGGTCAGCTACAGAGGGTTTATCTTGCTCGCGCAATTATTTCAGATCCAGAGATTTTGATATTGGATGAGCCCACATCAAATATAGATCCTTATGGCACCTTCTGTTTTTTTTCCTATCTTGAGAAGCTTAATGAAAGGATGACGATAATAACTGTATCCCACAACTTAAATATAGTAACATCTGGAGCAAAATCTGTAGCCTGTGTAAATAAAATACTGTTATTCAATGATAAACCTGTAATCACAAAGGAGATGTTAGGTTTGATGTATGGTTTGCATGATGCCCATTCCTGTCATTTTGGACATTACCTTGAAGAAGAGATAGAACATATACAACATTCAATGGGTGGTCAAAGTGGAAATATTTAGCTATCAATTTATGTTAAATGCACTAATAGGTATATTTATAAGTAGTGTTTTATGCGGTATTGTAGGTTCCCTAATTGTTGTAAATAGAATTGTTTCCCTTGCAGGAAGTATAGCTCACGCAGCCTATGGTGGAGTTGGTATTGCTTTTTATTTTGGATTACCAGTACAACTGATTACAATGCTGTTTTCATCTATTTCCGGGCTTATTATTGCTAAAATATCAGAAAACAGTTCACATAGATCAGACTCTTACATCGGCATACTATGGGCATCTGGCATGGCTTTAGGGATTATTTTGATAGATCTGACTCCGGGGTATAATGCTGACATTATGACATATCTTTTTGGAAATATTTTGACAATTACCAGTGAAGATCTGATAATTTCATTCTTAATATTGCTGATTACTTTATTTGTAATCATAATATTTTATAATAGAATTTTGATACTTTCCTTTGATAAAGAATATGCTATGGTAATGGGATATAATGTAAGACTTTTAAATTATGTTATCTATGTTTTGATTTCTGTTAGTATAGTGATATTGATAAGGATGACAGGTATTATAATGATTATGGCTATGCTTACAATACCACAGAACATTGCAATAAAAAGAAGTAAAAGCCTTTTTTCAATGATGGTGATATCTTCTATTCTGGTTATTTTTTTCTCTTTACTTGGCTTCTTCTTTGCGTATAAGTTTGATCTGTCTACAGGGGCCACCATAATAATCTTTTCTGCATTGATCTATTTGTTGGATTCGGTATATTTATATGCTAAAAAGAGATGAAATAGTTGAAATATTAGCAAAACATGGAATAAGGGCAAACGAAAATAGAATAAAGATATTAGAACATATTTTTTTTAATGAGTGTACAACGTCGGCAATAGAATTGATAGAAATTTTAAGTAATGAAAGGGGTACGGATAAGGCTACCATATACAGAAATCTGGATCTTTTTGAGAGTAAAAAATTGATTATGAAAGAGATTGATCAGCATGGTATAAGTCGATACTGTGCATCAAAGTCAAATAAGACGCATCTTCACTTTTTTTGTAGCGTTTGTAACCAGACTATTTGCAAAGAGGTTGACAATATCCCATCTTTTGGATTAGAAGGTTATAAAATTGAAGAAGTTGAAATAAAAATAACAGGAGTTTGTAGAGATTGTAATTATGAAGGTTAATTTAATAATATTTGATCTTGATGGAACGATACTTGATACAATTTATGATATACATAAAGCTATTGTTGAAACTGTTAAGTTTTACGGTTTTCCAACCTTCGACATGGAGACTACTAAAAAATATGTAGGGGATGGGATAAGAAAGCTTGTGGAACGTGCCGTAGGTAAGGGTAACTTTAGGGACGAGCATGAAAATTTCTTTCGATCTTTTTACAGAGATCATATTGTTGACAATACGAAACTTTTTGATGGGATTTCTGAGCTTTTGCTGGGTTTAAGGGAGTCCAACAATGAAGTGGTCATTTTGTCCAATAAATCCTTTGATATGACAGATTATCTCGTAAGGTATTTTCATCTTGATAGATTTGCATCATTGTGGTACGGAGGGGATTCATTTCAAGAAAAGAAACCATCTCCACTTCCAGCTAAAATGATTATGTCAATTAAAGGTGTTGATAGCGATAGTACGATTATTGTAGGAGACAACTATACCGATATTGAATGTGGTTTTAATGCTGGGGTGAAAACTATTTACTGTAAATATGGTTATGGTAAGCTTTCAGACGTTAAGCCAGACTATATTGCTGAATCTCCTATAGATATAAAAAGGATCTTAGGAGTATAAGATGACGAAAGCAGTTTATGCTGATTTTATATATTTTGGAGGTAAATTAGAAAAAAATAAATATCTTCTGTTTGATGAAAAGATAATTGGGTTATCTGATAATTGTAATTGTGAGGAAGTTTTCAAAAGGGAGAATTCCATCATAATACCAGGTTTCATAAATACACATACCCATTTGCCGATGGTTTTTTTCAGGGGTCTTGCTGATGATCTCCCTCTGATGGATTGGCTAAAAAATTACATATGGCCTGCAGAATCGAAATTTCTCGATGAAGAGTTTGTCTATGATGCTACGATGCTTGCCGCCTGTGAAATGATACATTCAGGGACAGTAGCTGCAAACGATATGTATTTTTACTCCAAACAGATAGGACTTGCACTTAAGAGAGCAGGATTGAAGGGTATTCTGGGAGCTGGTATACTTGATTTCCCCACAAAGTTTGGCAAGGGGATAGAGGATTATTTAAACAATGCAAAAGATTTAGTAGACTTTTTTATGGGTGATAAGCTCATAAAAGTTGCCCTATCACCACATGCTCCTTACACTGTTTCTCCTGAAAATTACCGTAAATGTATAGATTTTGCAGACATGTATGATCTAATCATACATACACACCTTTCGGAAACAAAGGATGAAGTGGAAAATATAATGAAAAAGTATGGCAAGTCACCTGTAAAATTGATGGATGAGATAGGTCTATTCGATCATAGGAGTGTATTTGCCCATATGGTTCATCTTACAGATGAAGAGATAGAGATTGTAGGTAAAAAAAATGTAAAAATATCACATTGTCTGGAGAGTAATTTGAAGCTTGGTAGCGGTTTTTCTCCTGTAAAAAAATTAATTGATGCTGGTTGTGTTGTATCTATAGGGACTGATGGGGCAGCAAGTAATAACGATCTTGATATGCTGTCTGAGATATCAACCGTGTCAAAATTTCATAAAGGGTTGAATCTTGATCCCACATTACTTTCAGCAGAGGAGATGCTCCTGATTGCTACTGAAAATGGAGCAAAAGCTCTATGGCTTGAAAATTCTGGTAGATTAGATGTGGGTAATTATGCCGATTTTGCTATAATAAATTTTGACAAATCTTTTACTGTTCCATTGTATAACCCTTTATCCCAGATTATCTACTCATCAAGAAGTGAAAATGTGACAGATCTCTTTGTAAATGGTAACCCAGTTATGCTGAATAATAAAATTACTACATTTGATGAGGATGAGATAATTGAAAAGAGCAAATGGTGGGGAAGAAAGATTATCGGAACAATATCAAAGTAGGTATCCTTTTTGAAATATTTTACTTTTCATGAATAAATAATAGAGAACTTTCATTGACTTTTATCAAAATACTGATATTATCGAAGTACCTTATCAAGAGTGGCAGAGGGAAAGGGCCCTAAGAAGCCACAGCAACCGTCTCTTTGACAGGTGCTAAATCCCTCCCTTATGGGAACAGATAAGGCTATGATGAAGATCACAGCCTCTTCTGTAAAGAAGGGGTTTTTTTTATGGAGGATTTTTGATGAATAAAAATTCCGTTGGGGTTGTAAAACAGAAAATAGTCCATTTTAAAGATGATTTTTTTCTTGAAAGTGGAAGGATATTGTCAAAGCTAACTGTTGCCTACGAAACTTATGGAACCTTAAATGAAAATAAAGATAATGCAATAATGATATGTCATGCTCTTACTGGCAGTCATCACGCTGCAGGATACTACTCTCCAGATGATCAGAAGCCTGGTTGGTGGGAGGATATGATAGGTCCAGAGAAACCTTTTAATACTAATAAATATTTTGTTATATGTTCAAACTTTCTTGGTTCATGTTATGGGACTACAGGTCCTGCATCTACTGATCCAGCAAGCGGGAAGCCTTATGGTTTAAAATTTCCAGT
>JAIWOA010000077.1 GCA_020217115.1 Calditerrivibrio sp.
ATTTACTGTAAAAGATATGGTTAAGCTTCAGAAAAAATTGATAGACCATTTGGGGATTCCGAAGCTACTTTGTGTGGCTGGAGGCTCTATGGGTGGGATGCAAGCTCTGGAGTGGGCAGTAACTTTCCCTGAGAAGGTTCACACAATAATTCCCATTGCTACAGCTGGAAGGATTACACCTATGGCTATTGCTTTTAATACAATAGGAAGACAGGCAATTATGAAGGATCCCAATTGGAACAATGGCGATTATTATGGTAAATCTTTTCCAAAAGATGGGCTTGCAATAGCAAGAATGGCAGGACATATTACATTTATGTCAGATGCTTCCTTTCAGAAAAAATTTGGAAGAAAATATGCTACCCTTGAAGGTATTTACGATTTTTTTGGTTACTTTGAGGTTGAAAACTATCTCAGATATAATGGGTATAAGTTCACTGAGAGATTTGATCCAAATAGCTATCTTTACATAATAAAGGCTATGGATATTTTTGATCTGTCCTATGGTTACGGATCATTTGAAGAGGCTGTCAGTCGAATAACTGCCAGATCACTTTTTATAACATTTACTTCAGATATCCTTTTCCCAAATTACCAGACCGAAGAGATTATAAATATATTGAAAAAAGTTGGCAGAGACACCAGATGGCTTAATATAGAATCTGATTATGGTCATGATGCATTCCTTCTGGAGTTTGATATACAGGGTTCTGCAATTAGAAATTTTCTTGAAGAGGCAAGTAGTGACTTCAAAATTTGAAGGAAATTTTGACATGGTTGCTCAAAATTATCTGTTTAGCAGTGATCACATATCTGGAGAGGATCTGAAGTATGTTTCTGAATTTTTTAGGGGTGTTAGTTTTGATTTTATGCTTGATCTGGCAACAGGGGCGGGACATTTTACCACTGTTTTTAATTCAAATATAAAGATAGCTTTTGATTACAGTTTAAATATGCTCAAAACAGCTATCAAAAAATACGATATAGATCTTGGAGTAAAAGGTGATGTGGCATTTCTTCCATTTAGAGAGGGTTCCTTTGATCTTGTGTCATGCAGGATAGCCATGCATCATTTTAAAAATATTCAACATTTTTGGTTTGAAGTTCATAGGGTTCTGAAAAAAAATGGTTATTTTGTTTTGATTGATAGTATTGTAGATATTGATGATGCATATCTAAATTGTATTGAATATGTAAGGGATAATTCCCATATCAGAAGTTTTTCTGTAAAGGAGATTATCAATTTTTCAGATGGTAAATTTAGACTTGAAGATTTTAGAAATTTTTATAAAAAACATGATATTGAAGAGTGGGGAAGGAGATTGAACCCTTCTGAGTATCTTTTCCAATCTATAAAGGAGCAATTTAAGAAATTGCCAGAAAATATCAAAGAGGAATTAGGGGTTGAAGAGATTGATGGCGTTATAAGAAGTTATACAGATAAAAAGGGTTTGTTTATATTTAAAAAGATATGTTGACTATAAAAAACTTTAAGATTTTCATAAATACTGATAAGCTTATCGATATTGAGCATTTTTCCTTTCAGAAGGGGTTCCTTTACTCAATCTTTGGAAGAAGTGGAATAGGTAAATCTACACTTTTGAAGGGGATTGGTAGCTTGATTGAATATCAGGGGGAGATATTTTTTGGGGATACCATTTCTAATAAGAATTTAAATGTGAGGGAGATGAGAAAAAAAATACACTATGTGAGGCAGGAGCCGAGATTTTTATCCGGTACTGGTCTAGATAATCTCAAATATATATTCAAACTAAACGAAAATAGAAATATGAGGTTTGATGAAGATCTTGCATATATGTTTGCAGATAAACTTAATATAGAGAGAGAATTATTTTATAAAGATGTAAAAAATCTTTCAGGTGGTGAGAAGCAGAGGCTTAGCCTTATAAGGTCACTGATAATTCAACCTGACTTTATCCTATTAGATGAGCCATCTTCTGCACTTGATATTCATACTGAAGAGTTACTTATCAAACTGTTACATGAGATCAAAAGGGAAATTGGTGTCATTGTAGTATCACACTCAACTAATTTTATTATTAACTCAGATAAAAAGCTTCTCCTTTCAGATAAAAAGATAAATTTTTTAGATTACGAAGTTAATGAAGATCTCATAAAAAAGATTATAGAGGAGCATAATGGGTGAATCTGTAAAGGATATATCAATGTTGTCTATGATATTTTTGTATCTTTTAAGTGGTGGACTTACGCTAATTCTATATGTTTTGAATCTTGGCATAGTAAAAGATTTTTTGACTTCTCTCTTGAGAATGTCAGTTCAGCTATTTTTTGGTTCCATTGTTTTAATGTATATATTCAAGATAAATACCTATTGGATAGTTTTGATATTTTTTACTGTTATGACAATTGTTGCATCCCATACGATTATAAAGAAATCAAAGGTCACAGGATGGTTTATTTATCCAGTTATTTTTATTGTCTCCTTTACCATGACATTTATGTTTCAGGTTGTTATAGTGGGGAATACCATCTGGTACGATTCAAGGTATTTTATAACTATATCAGGTATGGTAATGGGAAATTCCATGAATGCTTGTGCTCTAGCACTGGAGAGATTCAATGGTGAATTAAAGGAAAATGGTGATCTTATAGAAACCCTTTTCAGTTTTGGAGCAAATAATTTTGAGGCTGTTTCAGAATTTTTTAAGAGATCTATAAGATCTGCTTTGATGCCTATCATAACAAATATGAGCAGTGTTGGGATAGTATTTTTCCCCGGTATGATGACTGGACAGATATTAGCAGGGGCTGATCCAGGAAATGCAGTAAAATATCAGATTGCCATTATGGTTACAATTGCTATCTCAGTGGTTTTATCAACTATGCTTAATTTATATTTTATGATGAATAGACATTTTAGTAAGGGTATATTTAAACAATGAGTTATAACTTTGTAAAAAAATATAATTTACCAGTTGTGGGGAAATGGTTTGTTTTGGGAACCATTGTAGGAGTAGTTGCTGGAGTTGCTGCAATTTTATTTTATACTTTGACACAATTTTTTAGTACCTACCTTTTAGGGTATCTGGCTGGTTATGTTTCTCCTGAGGCAACGGGTGAGGTTTCTATTTTTTCCCACCACAATGTGGAATTTAAAAGGTATATGATTATAATTACCCCTGTTTTAGGTGCTTTTATAGCAGGTATTCTTGTGATAAAGTTTGCTCCAGAGGCTGAAGGTGCTGGGTTTGATGCTGCTATATCTTCAATCCACAAAAATAATGGGATTATAAGGTGGCAGGTTCCATTTGTGAAGACATTTACCTCTTCTATTACCATCGGTTCGGGTGGTTCTGGGGGGGGTGAAGGTCCAATATCCCATATTGGAGCTGGAATAGGCTCTGTATTGGCTCAGATGTTTCACCTTACCGATAGGGAAAGGCGTATCTTGACAGCAGCAGGGATGGGAGCTGGTGTAGGAGCTATTTTCCGATCTCCACTTGCAGGCGCAATCTTTGCTGCAGAGGCTTTGTATTCAAGTTCTGATATGGAATACGAGGCACTTTTACCCTCAACAATTACTTCAATTATTGCCTACTCTATTTTTTGTAGTATTTTTGGATGGAGCCCACTGTTTGGTAGTCTGGATGCTGAATTTTCAAACCCTCTGGAGTTATTTGGTTATACTATTTTGATAGTAGCCGTTGTACTGGTTGGACATTTTTATACGAAAGTCTATCATAAAATGAAAATCTATTTTGAGTTACTCAAATTAAATAAAATGGGGAAAATATTACTTGGAGCTCTACTTACAGGTATCGTTGGTTTTTTGGTTCCAGAGATACTTGGGGCAGGGTATTTTATAATAGATAGAGCAATTATGACAGATTTTAGCCTGAGTATGCTGATTATCATAATAATTGCAAAGATTTTTGCAACATCATTTACAATTTGTAGTGGTGGGAGTGCTGGTACCTTTGCACCTACTATGGTTATTGGTGCATCAGTAGGTGGGGTTGTGGGAATTATCTTGCATAACTATGTTCCATCCCTTGCATCCAATCCGGGGACATATGCCATTGTTGGTATGGCAGGTTTTCTTGCAGGTTTGGCAAAAACCCCCCTATCTGCAATTATAATTGTTAGTGAGCTAACAGGAAACTATCAATTGATTGTTCCAGCTATGTGGGTGAGTACCCTTTCATTTCTATCACTCAAGAAAGTCAAATTTTATAAGAGCCAGATGCAATTTAGAAGTGATTCACCTATACACAGAAATGAATATTTTCTCATGATGCTTCAGGATATAAAGGTGGGAAGTGTAATGAAAAGAGATCCAATAACAATAAACGAGGGGATGAAATTTCACGATATTATACATTTTATTCCATCTACCAAGCATAACAGCTTTCCCGTTGTTAACGATGAAAATAGACTTATTGGAGTTTTAAAGTTTGAGGAGATTAGGGAATTTGTTTTTGATGAGGGGCTTGAGGAGATTGTTGTCGCCAGTGAAATATGTGATAAGGATGCCCCAGTTATTACACCTGATCGAACTCTTGCAGATTCTATAGAGCTTATAGGTAGTATGAATGTAGAGCTTCTACCTGTGGTGGATGATTTGAAAAGCAGAAAGTTGATAGGGATAATAACTCGTAGAGATATTATAAAAATTTACAATAAGGAAGTTTTAAAACAGAAAAGCATGACAGAGGAGAGTGTGTTTTAAAAGTTTATTAACCTTTTTTATCTATCAATGATGATTTTTCAACTGAGTTAAATATCTTGAATATTGATCTATCTACAGTTTTCTGTTTTATATCATTTTTTATAGCTGATTTTATTTTCTCCAGATGTAAAGTTATCTCATTATTTTTTAAATGAATACTCTGGATTAATCCATTTTCATCTTTCTCCAATCCATTGTTACATATCTGTATTATCTGGGTTAAGAAATTTTCATATATTTTTAGTTCTTTTTCAATAAGGTCAATATCTTCTGTAGAAAGTATTTTGGAAGCAACATCACTTAACTGTTTTAATATAACTTCAAGCTCTTTTCTCATCTACTACAAAATAGCAATCTTATGCGTAAAGGTCAATATTGTTTTTAGGTTGCTGGATCATTTTTGCAGACTGAATAAGTTTCATTACATCCGATCCCTGCTGTTTTTGTAGATCCAGAGCTTTTTTTGCTACCTTTACTCCGTAGGCATACTGAGACTGTGCCATTTTGTAGCTACTCAAACTTTCAATGTTCATAAAAACTCCTAATATTTACTCAAAAGGATAAAACTTCATAACTTTATTCGGATCAGTTTTTTTATGGGCACTAAGAGCAAGACTAATATCCTTCTGAAACATAGATTTCAGATAGTTCATTTTGCTGATTGCCTCATCCTGATCCTTAATTCCACCATTTTTAGATGCGAGAATGTTCTCTTCCCTGACCCTTAAAAAGTCTATGAGGGTATTGTCAGTTTTTACTTTGCTGTCATTATGTTCTTTGTCACCCTCAGATGAAGACTTAGGGGGAGAAGTCTTTTTCTCCAGCTTTAGAAGCCTATCCTTCAGGTTAATTATGGAGTTATCTCCACCAATTACCATAATATTACCCTGCTACATTTAGTTTTATACTTTCCTGAGGTTGTTGGGCTGTTTTTGACTGGCTTTCTTCCTTTGCCACTACCTCTTTCCATGCTTCCCTTAATGTTTTTAATATCCCAAGTACAGGTTTTAGTTTTTCTGGATCCTTTGTTTTATTTGCTTCAACTAATTGCCATATAACAAAGTCGTAGAGTTTAAAAAGATTCTCTGCAATCTCACCTGCATCCATATTTAGAGTGCTCAATAATTCATAAAGAATATTTTCAGCTTTTATTATATTTTCGTGGGTTGTTACTATTTCACCATCTTCTGCAGCTTTTATTGCATTATTTACAAACTTTATTGCACCATCGTAAAGTAGAAGTACAAGTTTACCTTTTGTGGCACCCTCAATTTCATTTCTTAGATATGTCTTGTAAGCTGTTTGCATAAGACCTCCTTTTCATGTTACTTATTAAAAGAAGCAAGAATTCCTGAAAGTGCATTCCCCTTCTCCTGAAGTTTTGCTATTGTTGATTCCATATTACTAAAAGCTGCCCACATCCTTTCAAAATAGTTTTCAACTCTTTTTTGTTCCTTATCCATATTTTCTATAAGTGTATAAGTCTGTCTGTCAATTGTTCCGTATGGTTTGATCTTATTGTAAATTAAACCGTCGAAGTTTACAAAATTACCTATTCTTTCATCATAAACCCTTGTCCATCCTTTCCCAGAAGTTGTATTCTGGGAAAAGAGTTTGAACACATCTTCAGAATTTCTGGTTATAGCTTCTATAAGCTTGCTATTGGAGTTCAAATCTGATTTAATATTTTCAATATCTGTACTATCAGATACCAGAAATCCCTTCTTTAAAATTTCTATATTACCTTCACCTGCCACTTTTAAACCTATATCAGAGAGGTTGCTATATTTTCCGGTTATTCCGGTCAAATTTGAAAATAAGCCAGCCCTTAGGGAGGATTTGAGCTGCCTGAATTCAGAGCTTTTTCTTATAATTTCATAGGTATTAAAAGTTTTCCATTTTTCTTCGTAGGATTTCACCTCCTCAGCACTCATTGAAGCCTTTTTTTCATCTGTCAAAGCTACTAAATATTCTTTATCTTCTCTTTTTAGCTCTGGGGGAGTAAGTTTCTCCATCATTTCATTGTAATGTTTTGTAAAAGTTGCCAGATAGTTTATTGCTTTTGAAGGGTCAACGGTTACATCGATTGTAACTGTCTCAGAACTTGCTGTTTTTATGTTTAGAGTGACACCTTGAATTATATCATCTATACTGTTTGTTGAACG
This sequence comes from Calditerrivibrio sp., assembly GCA_020217115.1. Classification (GTDB taxonomy): domain Bacteria; phylum Chrysiogenota; class Deferribacteres; order Deferribacterales; family Calditerrivibrionaceae; genus Calditerrivibrio. Next base: position 6,877 of record JAIWOA010000077.1, read on the forward strand.
GGTGTAATTTATGCCGTCAACATTCAATAGTGCATATTGTCCCCCATAACCTATTGATTTAGTGGTTGTTTGAGAGTCTGTTAAATTGGTTGCCACAAGAAAGTTGCTTGTATCGTTTGACGATCCAAATGTTATTTTATTTATTCCGCTTGTTGATATTATATTTATTTTGTCCCTTACCGAATCATAACTTACCTTTACATTTGCCCCGGAGTTGTTTATTTTTGTAATTACATCGTTGAGTGAATCATTTGTTACATCAACATATATTGATACCCCATTTATTGTGAATGTACCGCTTGTTGGGGTTGATGTCATTCCTGATTGGTTTAATTTTGCTGCAGGATCTATTGTACCTGCAGTTTTACCTGTTACAGTTTGGGCACCTGATGCTGATGTGAGCTTTAATATTGATAATATATTACTTGTATCAGAGTAATCCCCAAGGGATATGGTTGTTGCACCCTTTGTTGTGGATCTAAGCTCAAATTGGTCTGTAGATGGGTTATATGTTGCTACGACACCTGCACCGGAGGAATTTATTTGAGCTAATAGTGTGTCTACAGAAATTGAGGTATAGTCATTTATTGTTATCTTTTTACCATTTATTGTAAATGTTCCATTTGTTAATGAAGATGGCATTGTAGAAAAACCTGCATTTTGAAGACCTGTAACAGTTGTATTTATAGATGGTCCTGAGCTTGGGTCTGCACTGTAAATAGTTGTATAAGTTGCTGCAGATACTTTTAAAGAAGCATCTTGAGCTATCGTCATGGTTCCTGTTGTAAAGGAGGATGCAGTAAATGTTACCCCTGGTATAAGTCCACCATTGGAATCGTTTATTTTATTTTTTAGATCTGTAAGGGATGATGCTACATGGTATTTTTTCATTTCATTTACAGATGATGTGGTAGTTGTTGTCAGCCCTAAATCTGACTGCAATGTGCCGCCTGTTAATGAAAAAGATAGGTTATCTGTTGATGTGTTGTAGAATGCTATTTTCCAGTTTCCTGAACTGTAGATACCTCTTACTGAAAAATATTGTATGTTTGATGTATCATAGTTTGTATTAAGCTGTGAATTGATGGAGTCTTCAAGCTGTTTTGTGACAATGTTTATATCATCACCATTATTTATTGTTGCGTTAAGGGTATAGCTGACAGAATCTATTGAGACAGTCAAAGTACCAGTTGCACTTGCCGTAAAATTACCATTTGAATTTATATTTGATACATTATTTGAACCTTTATATTCGTTGAAGATACCTAATTCATTAAATTTAAAGGTATCTTCGGAGATATAAGTTCCACTGTTTTCGTATATATTTACAGAGTGAACCCCTTCATTGAAATCTACAGGTCTGCCAGATATTGCAGTAACCCCTACACTATTTATCATCACATTGGCCATTGTGTATTGACTATAGGAATAGGAGTTCTTTGCTGTTTGATCAACTCTTACAAGATGACTACCAGTGGATGCAGATGGTGTTACGGTGGCTGTTAATATGCTGCTATTGGTAGATGTTACAACATTATTTTTGAATGTTGATTCCAATCTAAGGTTAAGAAGGTCTGCTTTTATTGTTTTTAATTTATCAGATATCTCTGTATAAACAGATTTCTCAAGGACTTTCAGGTCGTACTTTGCCTGAAGATTCTGAAGAGGTATCTTCGCTTGAGACGTAAGTTTTTCCACTATCGAGTTAGTATCCATCCCTGATACTATACCACCAATTCTTAAAGCATCCATAACTAACCTCCCTGTTAGCTAATTCCTCAATCGTCAATCTTGTAACAAACTTTAGAAAAATGTTGATATTTCCTGAAAAAAGATTAAAATTGTCACCATGCAAAAGAAATTAGTAGTATATGATTGTGATGGCGTACTTTTTGACAGTTATGATGCAGTTTTTGCATATTATGATTTTGTTTGTGAATCTTTTTCTCTCCCAAAGATAGACCGAAATGATAGATTCATGGCTGAATCTGCAATGGTGAAGACAAATGAAGAGATAATAAATCTTTTGACAGATGATAAAAATCTTGTGTGTGATATACTTGAATTTGCTAAAAAACAGAATTTTATGAAATTTATCCATCTCATGAAACCAGAGAAAAATATCTTAGATACTTTGCGTAAATTAAAAGAAAAGGGGGTTTTGTTGTCTGTATTTACCAACAGAGGTTCATCTTTGAAATATCTTTTAGAGAATTTTGGTATGGCAGAGTATTTTGATTTTACTGTTAATTCCTTTGATGTAACAAAACCTAAACCAGATCCAGAGGGGCTTTATAAAATTTTTGAGTACTTTGGTTTGAGTCATGATGAAGCTATATTTATTGGTGATTCTATGAACGATTATATTCCGGCAAAAGAGACGGGGACTTTTTTTGTTGCTTTTAAAAATAGGTTACTTGATGCCCCTGTTATATATGACCATCTGGATATACTGGAGATGTTATGATATATGAATTTAACTATTCTGTAAATTACAGAGATGTGGATGTTTCCAGATTTTTAAGACTGGATTCCCTTGTATCACTTTTACAGGAGTCTGCAATCCTTCATTCAGAATTTGTTGGTTTTGATGTTGACTACATGGAAAGATATAATGTTGGGTGGGTACTTAATAAATTTGCCATTTCGATATATGAATACCCTTTCCTGAGGGAAAATATAACAATAAAAACATGGTCAAGAGGATTAAAGTCCTTTAGAGCTTTTAGGGACTATGAAGTTTTTAAGGGTGGAAAGATGATTGCCCATGCCACATCATACTGGTTTTTTGTAGATACAAAGAGGAAAAGGGTGGTAAAGGTTCCCGATGATGTCCAAAAAATGTATGGTTACCATGATATTACTACTGGTGTACAGATAAATGATACTGAGCCCCACTTAATAGATGATGTGTATTTTGAGAAACATCAGGTGATAAGATACAGTGATATAGATAGTAATGGCCATTTGAACAATGTGGTTTATCTTAATATGCTTCAGGATACATTGGTTGCCAATGGGCTGGAGAGAAAGATTAGAGAGTATTACATATCTTTTAAAAAAGAAATTAGCTATGAAATGGGAGAGCTATCTGTCTCTGTTTTAAAGGCTGATGAAAATAGGTTCTTTTTTACATTTATTAAGGATGAAGAGATCTATAGTGAAGGTGTCGTAAGTCTTTTTTAATATTTTAATGCAACATATCTAAAAAATGTATAAATAAAATTCAACTTTCCTTGAAAAAAAAATATATTTGGTTACAATTTTTATAGATATAATTAAGGGGGTTGTTATGTATAAATTTATGAAAAAATTAAGGTATTTTCTTTTTTTAATATCATTTTTTTCTCTTTTGTTGTGTGGAGTCTCTCCAGATCTTATGGCAAAGCCTCTTGATATTCAGGGGTTTAGCCCGATGGCGGTCAAAACATTAAAGAATATTGGACCTACGGAACTTCCAGAAATTTCACTAAGGGCAATAAAGAGTGGTATAAAACCTGCATTCTTGAAAAATGTAAACTTGACTCTTAAACAAAATGTACATTGGCTTACCGATGAGCAGTCTCAAATTATCAGAGAAAATGCAGTAAATGGTAAAATTCGTGAAGATCTTCTACCAGAAATAAAACTAAACGAAATTTACGTGGATCCCCACTCTCTCTTATCTATTAAATTCATTCAAGAAGAAAGCAGATACCTTACAGTTATGGAGGCAGATGAGGATATTGTAGAGGATATTTCTATCCCTGAGCAAAAGGTTTTCCTTAATGATGCTAACATTGTAAAGCTTACACCTGGTATCAGGGCTTCTTCCATGAAGAAGAAGTCTACCTCCCTTGAGGGGACTGGTTTTACTTTTTATTTTGATGAACAGGTAAAACTTCCTGGTTATGATGAGGAGGGTAAATTAATAGAGGTTGCTTTGCAGGGGTATATTGTTCTTGATGCTCCATCTATTGAAGTAAAATATTCTAAAAATAGCGGTTACAGATTTGTATTTTATGCAAATCAAGAAGCCAAAGTTAATGTTAAATTGCATGCAGAATTGAAAAAGGATATAAAGATTCCACTCTATGAATATAGCATTCCAGCGGAAGGGTGTAAGGTTGCCGTAGGGTTTTATCTTGTTTTAGGGGTGGATGGATCTATTACTCTCTCCTATGGCTTAATTCAGACTGCCTCTGTTAAAGCAGGGCTTCACGGAGATACTTCCTACTTCATACCTACAAGCCTTAAAACAGTCAAGGACCTTGATTTCAAGCTAAAAGCAGATAATTTTTCCCTTAGTGCAGATATTAAGGGGGAAGGTAGTATACTTGCAGAGGTGATATTTGAAGTTTTAAACAAGGGGAAAGTTGTTTTTGATAACAAAATCGGTTTACTTGTAGATGTAAAATCAAGTGTGCAGGGTGGTGCAGGAGACTATCTGAGTATAAAAGGGGATGGTTTTGTAAGAGTAACTGGTAAAATAAAGGTTAAATCCTTTGATAAAAGCAAAGATCTTTACGAATACAAGTATCCACTGTTCAGTTATTCAAAAGAAAGAACAAGCAGTTATGATATATCTATTTCTGAAGCCTGTGCCTACAGAGATGTTATAAGGGGGCAAATTATGCAGGGTATTAGCCCCTATGCGAATAAGAGTATTACTGTCAAAATTACTAAAGCTTCTGGAGAGGAAAAATTTGTTGATCTGAATACTGACAAAGATGGAAAATTCATGGCTTCGCAGGATTTAAAAAAAGGTGATTATGTGAGTGTAAAAATTCCGGGTACAAATAAATTTTCTTCACCTAAAGAATCATCTTTTCCATATAGTAATGTATATATAGAAGAAGCTAATTATCTCCAGAATAATATTAAAGGTTATGTCAGTTCCCCTGATGGGTTGAAAAAATATAACGGTCCTATTAATATTTACGTTGAGAGAACAAATAATATACCGATACATTTTTCTCAGAATATAAGCTTACCTTCAACCTATTCATTAAAATTAGAAACACAGGTCAATGATGGTCTATTTCAGATAACAAATTTTGATATAAGGCCATTTGATAAAGTTTATGCTGTGATTGATAGAGAAGGTTTTTTCATTGCAAGTAATAAAATTGATACAGATGGTATCAATTTTGCAGTAGATGGCTCTTATATTCAGGAGGAGGACAAGTTAAGCTCTGAAAATAGTGTTGTTATTTTTAGTTATGAAGGATCATCCTCGCCATCTATATATAATCCTTATTTATATGTAAAAACAGAATATCCATACGGTAAGAAGAAAGGTGATGCCCCACAATCTAAAGAATTTAAACTAAAATTAAGAGCTATTCAAAACTCTAAACAGATAATAGCTGAGACGGGATCATGGGAGATGGAATTTGGTAATTATATTGATCAGCTTAACTCCTCCTTTGAAAAGTTCAAGGGTAATTATAAATCATCTTCTGGAAACATTCGCTATCAGGTATTTGAAATAGTTACCTTCTTTAGTGAAGGGAAGAGATTTGAATCTATTAATTTAGCCAAAAAATCAGATGAAGATAGAAAAAAGAGTATTTTGGGTTATGTTGATAAGAGCAGATTGAATATTAAAGGGGGGTCTTTTGTAAAAGAAGAGGATACTTATTTGAAAGGACCTTTCGTTAATGTTGCACCAATTTCTCCAAACAATTTTACAGCTGATGTAAGAATTAACTATTACAGCTCCCCCACAAGTTCTTCTCCATACTCTTATAGGAATGTGACTTTCTCTATTCTTAATGATAAACAGAAAATTGACAGTGGTGGCATGGAACCATTTATCATATGGGATAAAATGAGTAAAACCAAAGTTATTAAATACAGAGAGTTTCCAAAGGATGAGATTGCAAGGTATGACTTAGAGGATTTTATACCTGAAATAAATAGTAAACAATTTGTACAGAAAGGTACCATCCTTGTGAATGGCATACTATGTAACCTATGGGAAAAGGAATTTAAAGCTAACCAATTTGTGAGTTACAAGCTTGAAATTTATACAGCTCAGAAAAGCGGTTTGCCTGTAAAGGTTATATACTACGACGGTAGTTTGCATAGGATCGAATATCTATTTAGCAATTGGAATGTTGTGAAAGAAAAAATATAGGAGGTGGATATGAGAAAGACTTTTTTGGTTATTTTAGTTTTAGCTATTTTCAGTACTGTTGGCTATTCACTGGAGTTTCAGCCTGTAGGAGCAAGGCAGCTTGGTATGGGTGGTGCTGGCGTTGCTTCCAGTTACGATGCAACTGCGCAATACTATAACCCAGCTATATTTGGTTTTTTTGGGAAATATGGGAAAGAGACTTTAGAAAAAAAGAAATTTGGGATTAATGCTCAATTAGGTGCAGGTATTCGATTAAACAACAACCTTGGAGAAGCTCTGGATGAGCTGTCGAAAATAGATTATGATGCATTATCAAATATAGCATCAACTAGTACAAATTTAACACAAAGTGATTACACAAATGCGGTAAAATTGCTGTCAATCCTTAAAAAGATACAAGAAAGAGGAGGGGCACTTACCATTAATGCCGATGGACTGATTGCTTCCAGAGTTGGTAGATTTGGTATCGGTTTGTATGGAATAGCAGAGGCATCTGGTAAACCT
>JAIWOA010000164.1 GCA_020217115.1 Calditerrivibrio sp.
AAGTTGAATAAAAATCTGGATTTTATATACAGAAAAAATTATAACGATATGAACTTGTTAATTGAAAAAGGTGATGTTGATATAGCCTTTATATGCACTGGGGCTTATGTTTCATTGAATGATAACTATGTTGATATACTCGCTGTGCCAGAGGTCAAAGGTAGGACTACCTATAATTCTTTATTTATTGTTAATAAAAATTTAAAAATTAAAGATCTTGGTTCTTTGATGGGGAAGACAATTGCTTTTACTGATCCATTGTCAAATTCTGGTTATATTTACCCTATATATTATCTTATAACAAAGGGGATAAAGAATAGAAATTATTTTAAAAAAGTTTATTACACTTATAGCCACGATAAATCTATTATTATGGTAAATAAGGGTGTAGTGGATGCTGCTTTTGTGGATAATATGGTGTACAAGTATATGGCAATTAAATCTAAGGAAGATGTAAAAAATATAGATATAATAGATACTTCCCATGATATGCCAAATCCTCCTGTTGTTGTCAACAAAAACTTTGCAGATAAAGATATTGTAAAAAAACTTTTTTTGAATATGCATACAGATCCAGAGGGTAAAAGTATATTAAAGGAGTTAAATATTGACAGATTTGTAGATATAGAAAGGAAAAAGTATGAAATTATTATTAAAATGAAAAAAACCGTTGATGAGCACCTTAAAAATGAATCTGCCAAAATCTTTTAAAAACAGATTTATTATATCTTTGAGTTTATTTATATTGCTGTTGTTTTTAGTTGGCATTGCTCTGGCTTATACTGTTCAAAAAAAAATGATTTATGACGAAATCAACAGTATTACGCTACTTAATCACACTTCTCTGGAAAAGAGCTTGTCAGAAGCTATAGTCTATGATGATATATACACTATTTTTAGAATTGCAGAAACAATTGTTAATAATACACCTTTGTACTCAAATGTTTTTGTAACAGATAAAAATAATGAATTTATACTGGATGCAAAATCAACGAAAAAATACCCTGATAGTTTGTTAGAAAAAAATCTTAAATCGATGGATTTAAAATTGAGTGATATGAAGGTTGGTAGGATTATTTTTCAGATAAATGAAACTTTCATAAAAAATAAGCTAAGAAATGGTTTGATTTTCTTAATTAGTGTTCATATAATTGCCTATATTATAGTTATCTTTCTGTTGCATAAATTTATAGATTATCTTTTAAAGCCATTTCTAAACTTAGTTGATAAATTAGAATCATCTGTGTCCTTTGAAGAGATAGATAGAAATATACATTTAAGTGATAATGATCCCAAAGAGATTGTAAAAATGAAAAATGTTCTGGTGGAGTTATCAACAAAACTTAGAAAACAGGTTGAGATAAACATTGAAAAAGAGAAAGAGATATTGAAAAGGGATAAGGTAGTATCTCTCGGTATGATGGCCGCAGGTCTTGCTCACCACATTAAAAATCCAATAATGACTATAAAGCTTCTATTGGGTACCATCAGGATGGAAATTGTAAATAAAGATTTATATAAAGATCTGGATGTTATTGATAATGAATTGAAAAAGATGTTGAACGTGGTAAATGAATTTATGAATTTACACCGATCTGATAATACTGTTATTTCAGATTTTAGGGTTAGTGAATTATTTAAAAAATTAGTTGAGAATTTCAAACATTACGAAGGTATAAAAATTACGACTTCCGAAGATGATATGTTTATTAGATCTGATTTTAACAAAATGTTAATAATATATGAAAATCTTATTTTAAACTCAATAGAAGCTGGCGCTAAGAATATCTCTATCAAAATAGTAAAATCCCAGAATGATATATATTTTGAAATAGTTGACGATGGTAAAGGGATAGATGAGGATAAGTTTGATATGGTATTTATGCCATTTTTTACAACTAAACTTTCAGGAACTGGGTTAGGTTTGTCATATGTTCAACATCTTGTAAGTCTTTTAAATATGGATATTTATATTGATAAAAATTATAAGTCTGGGACAAAATTTGTTTTAAAGTACAGGTATGAATAATTTCATATTATATTTTTGATATTTTTGTTCAGTCTATAACATTCTGTCTTTAAATTAAAAAACTTGAATTTTTATTTTTATATGTTAGAATTAAATAAAATTTTTGTTAGGGGGTTTGTATATGAATGTTAATGAAACTAAAAACATCAGAAACGTTGCTTTTATTTCCCATGGAGGAGCTGGAAAGACAAGCCTCGTTGACACCATTCTTTACAATGCAAAGGTAAATAATAGAATAGGTAGTGTTGAAAATGGGACAAGTTTGATCGATTTTGACCCTGTGGAAATTGAGAGAAAAATTTCTATTAACCTTAAAGTTGCTTCCATTGAGTGGAATAATAACCTTATTAACATAGTTGATACCCCAGGATATGCAAATTTTCTCCATGAAACTAAATGTGCTGTTTCTGCTGTGGGTGGTGCTGTTGTTGTTGCAAGTGCAATTACAGGTATAAAAGTTGAGACTGAAAGGGTCTGGAAATATGCTGATGAGTATGATCTGGCTAAAATAATTTTTGTAAATAAGATGGATAAAGAGAGGGCAGATTTTTTCAGAGCTCTTTCTGATATAGAAAAAACTTTGAAGGTTAGAACGTTACCAATTTTTCTTCCAATAGGTCAGGAGGATAGTTTTAGAGGAATAATTGATCTTGTAAAGTTTAAGGCTTATATCTATCCTTCTGAACCAACAGCAAACTATAGTATTGTGGATATCCCGGAGGAGTTTTTAGCTGATGCTGAAAATTATCGCAGTAAAATACTGGAAGCCATAAGCGAAACTGATGATGAACTCATAGAAAAATATTTAGATGGAGCAGAGTTTACTGAAGAAGAGATTGTTAAAGGTATAAGAGAAGGAACAATTACAAAGAGATTTTTCCCTGTAATCCCTGGTTCTGCAGTTAAGAATATTGGCAGTAAGTTGCTGCTTGAGGCTATAATTAAGTATTTGCCATCTCCAATAGAAAGGGAAAGAAAAAAAGCTATAGATAGTAAGACAGGTGAAGCTGTTTTTATAGATCCATTAGATCCCGAATTTAGAGCTTTTGTGTTTAAAACTTTTATAGATCCATTTGCAGGGAAGCTGACTATTTTCAGAGTTTATTCAGGAGAAATTAAGAACGATTCAGAGGTTTATAATATAAACAGAGATGAAACAGAAAAAATTAACCAGCTGTATCTCTTGCAGGGTAAAAACTTTATAAAAGTTGATAAGTTAATTGCAGGTCAAATAGGTATGGTTAACAAACTTAAATATACAGAGACATTTGATACTTTGAATAAGAATAAAAAGTCCACTGTCGTTTTTGAACCTGTATCAATACCTGAACCAGTCTTAGCATTTTCTCTGGTTCCAAAATCTAAAGATGATGAGGAAAAGGTCAGTACTGGTCTTCATAGGCTTATGGAGGAGGATATAGGTATTAGAGTTAACAGAGATGAACAGACAAATGAATTATTGCTA
>JAIWOA010000165.1 GCA_020217115.1 Calditerrivibrio sp.
GATAAGAATCTTGCAGCATTTGAAAAGGATGGAGAGCTTGCAAAGCATGTAATTGTTCCTGCAGGTGGCCCACATGGAATCACAGTAAAGGCTCCTGATAAACAAACAATAGATGAATATATGTCTGCAAAATAGTTTTTAGTATACAGCTAATTTTTTATGGGGGTGACTTTGTCATCCCTTTTTTTGTTAATTTTAGATATTATATTTCACTAAATATATCATTAACTAAAACAATCTTTTGTCAAATTTAAAGATTATGTTTGACATTTTAAAATAGTAACCAAAAACCACAAAAAAAAACTTGACACGTTGAAAATGTTTATCTATAGTGATAAGCTATTTTAAAAGGTATAGGTATGTTTAAATGACAAAAATGTTAGAAGATAAAATCGGAGGTGCTAAGTGCCAACTTTGAGTCAATTGGTTAGACACGGTAGAGAGGAGGTTTTGAATAAAACTAAATCGCCGGCGTTAAAAAATAATCCTCAGAAGAGAGGAGTTTGTGTAAGGGTTTATACTACTACACCTAAAAAGCCGAACTCGGCTTTGAGAAAAGTTGCAAGGGTAAGGTTAGTTAATGGGATTGAGGTCACAGCATACATTCCTGGTATTGCCCACAATCTTCAGGAACACTCTGTTGTTCTTGTCAGAGGTGGAAGGGTAAAAGACTTGCCTGGTGTTAGGTACAAGATTATTAGAGGGGCACTTGATACTGCAGGTGTCAAAAACAGAAATAAGAGCCGTTCCAAATATGGCGTTAAAAAAGCTAAGAAGTGAGAGGTTAGTTTGATATGGCTAGAAGAAGAGTTGCTAAAAAAAGAGAGGTTTTGCCAGATCCTTTGTTTGGAGAGGTTGTCGTCACAAAGTTTATTAACAGCTTGATGTATGACGGCGAAAAGTCAGTTGCTGAGGGTATATTTTACAAGTCTATGGAGCTTATAAAGGCTAAGACTGGCGAAGAGGGAATTGAAGTGTTTAAAAAGGCTATGGATAACATTAAGCCTTTACTTGAAGTTAAGTCCAGAAGAGTTGGTGGTGCTACTTATCAGGTTCCTGTCGAAGTTAGGGCTGATAGAAAGCAGGCTCTTGCTATAAGATGGTTAATAGCTGCTTCAAGAAACAGAAAGGAAAAAGGTATGGTCGAAAGACTTACAGCAGAGATTCTGGATGCTTATGCTAATAAGGGTACTGCAATTAAAAAGCGTGAGGATACTCATAAGATGGCAGAGGCTAACAAGGCTTTTGCTCACTTTAGATGGTAGTAGGAGGAGAAAGTGCCTAGACAATACCCTTTAGATAAGCAAAGAAATATAGGAATTATGGCTCATATTGATGCTGGTAAGACCACTACTACTGAAAGAATACTTTACTATACCGGTGTAAATTACAAGATTGGTGAAGTCCATGAGGGTACTGCAACTATGGACTGGATGGAGCAGGAGAGAGAAAGGGGTATTACGATTACTTCTGCTACTACTCAATGTTTTTGGAATGGTTATAGGATAAATATTATTGATACACCGGGGCACGTTGACTTTACTATAGAAGTGGAAAGATCGCTGAAAGTACTTGATGGTGCTTGTGCAGTTTTTTGTGCTGTAGGTGGTGTTGAACCTCAATCGGAGACCGTTTGGAGACAGGCTGATAAATACAGAGTTCCAAGAATAGCATTTATCAACAAAATGGACAGGGTTGGTTCAGATTTTTATAATGTATTAAAAATGATGGTGGACAGGCTTGGTGCTAAACCCCTACCTATACAGATACCTATTGGTGCTGAAGACAAGTTTGAAGGGGTAATAGACCTTGTTAAGATGAAGGCAGTTATCTGGCAAGGCGATCAGTTAGGTGCAAAATATGATTATGTAGATATTCCTGCTGATTATTTAGAAAAAGCTGAAGAGTATAGGACTCAGCTTGTGGAAAAAGCCTGCGAAGTTGATGAAGAATTAATGAACAAATATTTTGAAGGTGAAGAGATTACAGAAGCAGAGCTAAAGGCTGCTATAAGAAAAGGCACTATAGCAATTGAATTTACTCCGGTTATTTGTGGTACAGCTTTTAAAAATAAAGGTGTGCAGACTCTTCTTGATGCCGTGGTTGACTATTTGCCATCTCCTATAGATATTCCACCAGTCAAAGGTGTTGATATGTCTGGGAATGAGGTTGTTAGGTACACTAAAGATGATGAGCCATTTGCTGCACTTGCATTCAAAATTATGACAGACCCATACATGGGGCAGTTGACATATTTTAGGGTGTATTCAGGTTGGCTTGAAGCTGGTAGTTACGTTCTTAACTCTACAAAGGATAAAAAAGAGAGGGTTGGACGACTTCTTAAAATGCATGCAAATAAAAGGGAAGAGATCAAAGAGATCTATGCTGGTGACATCTGTGCAACTGTTGGACTTAAGTATACAATCACAGGGGATACATTGTGCGATGAAAATAAGCCAGTGATCCTTGAGTCTATGGAGTTTCCAGACCCTGTTATATCTGTTGCGATTGAGCCCAAGACAAAAGCTGATCAGGATAAGCTTTCTATGGCACTAAACAAGCTTGCTCAGGAAGATCCATCATTTAGGGTAAAAGTTGATGAAGAGACTGGTCAGACTATTATTTCTGGTATGGGTGAACTACATCTTGAAATTATAGTTGATCGTTTAATGAGGGAGTTTAAGGTTGAAGCTAATGTTGGTAATCCTCAGGTTGCATACAGGGAGACAATCAGGAAGAAGGCATCCTATGAGTCAAAATATATAAAACAATCTGGTGGTCGTGGTCAGTATGGTCACGTTATACTTGAGGTAGAACCTCAGGCACCTGGAACTGGCTTTAAGTTTATAAACAAAATCGTGGGTGGTGTAATTCCTAAAGAGTATATCCCAGCAGTTGAAAAAGGTATAATAGAAGCTATGGATACAGGTGTTCTTGCTGGATATCCTGTTGTGGATGTTGCAGTTACTCTTTTAGATGGTTCATACCATGAGGTTGACTCTTCGGAGATGGCGTTTAAAATTGCTGCTTCAATAGGTTTTAAGGAGGTTTGTAAGAAAGCATCTCCAGTACTTCTTGAGCCTATAATGAAAGTCGAAGTTGTTGTCCCTGATGAGTATATGGGTGATGTTATGGGTGATCTTAATTCAAGAAGAGGAAGAATTGAAGGGATGGATGCAAGGGGTAATGCTCAGGTAATACGTTGTAATGTGCCTCTGAAGGAGATGTTTGGATATGCTACAACATTAAGATCTCTTACTCAAGGTAGGGCTACATACACAATGATTTTTGATCATTATGAAGAAGTACCTCAAAATATTTCTGATGAAATAGTGAAGTCAAAGATATAAAGGATAAAAGAATAGGAGGAAAATATTATGGGTAAACAGAAGTTCGAGAGGAAGAAACCTCACGTAAACGTAGGTACAATAGGCCACGTAGACCATGGTAAGACTACCCTTACAGCGG
>JAIWOA010000078.1 GCA_020217115.1 Calditerrivibrio sp.
GCTATATCATCTTTCCCTTTGACAAGTGGTTTTACTTCAAAATCTTTAATAATTGCAGCATCTGTTGAAGAACACAAGACACTTATTTATCATATTCTACTCTTAGCCTCCGCTGGTGTTTTTCTCCATGCAGGGATAAAATTTCCATATTTTGTATTTTTTCAAAAAGATTCTGGACTTAGACCTGTTGAGGCTCCTAAAAATATGCTGATAGCAATGGGATTTGTAAGTTTTTTGTGTATACTTTTGGGAATTTACCCACAGGTATTGTACAATATATTACCATACCCGGTTAATTATGTTCCATATACTGCATCACATGTATTATTACAGTTACAGATACTTATGTTTTCCGCTGCTGCATTTTTCTTTATGTTGCCTATGTTGAAAAGAACGGAAACTATAACTCTTGATACAGACTGGTTTTATAGAAAAGGTAGCGTTTTATTCCTTAAATTTGTGGATAAATTTATAATAAATTACGGTAATAAGATAAAAGAATTTTTATTTTATTCTGTTCCAGAAAAATTTGGTATGATACTTTCAAACCCCTCAGGGTTATTAAAAGTTATTTACAATATGGTTTACTACAAAATAGTAGAGGATAATAAAGAGATTTATGTTAGATACAGGGATAAATTAAAAGATATAGAGAGTGTGAAAACTGTTGTGCATCTTGGAGATTCACTCCTCTGGGTGATGATATTTCTATTCCTATATCTTTTTATTTACTATATTTCTCTATAGGGAAGAAATTACTCTACGATTTTCTCCATATCAGACTGGAGATTCTTTTTGGAAGCTGTAGATTTCTTTTTGATATATACACCGTTTGATTTCAAAATCCACGATTTCTGGTTGTCTTCTATATTCATATATAAATAGTTAATAAGCTGATTTTTCAGTTCATTTTGTTCAACTTCAAAGAGTATCTCTACCCTTTTATCAAGATTTCTAACCATCCAGTCTGCTGTGGAGAGAAAAACCCTCCCATTTCCACCACTCTTGAAGAATAGCACCCTTGGATGTTCGAGAAATCTTCCTATTATACTTTTTATGGAAATATTTTCACTTTGCCCCTTAACACCTGGGACCACTGATGTTATACCCCTTATAATAAGATCTATCTTTACACCAGCCTTTGATGCTTCGTAAAGCTTTAAGGTGATCTCTTTATCGTATAGAGAGTTTAGTTTGGCAATTATTTGCGCAGGTTTACCCATTTTTGCAAAATATATCTCATTGTCTATCAGAGATATTATCTTTTTTCGAAGGTATATGGGGGCTACACTTATTTTTTCCCATTTTAAAGGGTCTGAATAGCTCATTATGAAATTAAAGAGCTTTACAACATCGTTACCTATAACATCGTTTGCTGTTATAAAGTCTATATCTGTATAAAGTTTAGCTGTTGTTTCATTGTAGTTACCTGTGGAAAGATGACTGTACCTAACAATTTTACCTTTTTCTTTTCTCACCACGAGCAATGCTTTGGCATGAATCTTCAGATCAACAAATCCATAGGATACGATACATCCAGCTTTCTCCAATCTCTCTGCCCATTCAAGATTTTTTTCCTCATCAAACCTTGCCTTCAGTTCTATAACAACACAGACATGCTTCCCAGACAACGCAGCTTTTTCAAGGGATTGCATTATAGTTGAATCCCTATTAGCTCTGTAGAGTGTCATTTTTATTGCAATTACATCGGGATCTTCAGCTGCCTGAGCTATCATTCTACCTATAACCCCAAAATCGTTGTAAGGTCTAAACATCAGAATATCTTTTTCTTTTATTATGCTAAAGAAATCCCCTTTTTTTAGTGAATCAGGAACTTTATATTTTATAGGTTTATATTTTAGATTGTCATTATCTATATTAATACCTATAAGAAATCTGTAGTCTATTATTTCATCATAATAGTAGATGTCAACTTCTTCTATGTTGAAAGACTTTTTAAGGATCATTTTGGATGTTTCTGAAAATTTCCCAGATAGCTCTAAACGTACAGGTTCACCTGTGACTCTTTTACTAAGAGAATTTTTTATTTCGCTGTAGAGGTCTTCTACCTCTTCATTTTGAAAATTTAGATCTGCATTTCTGGTGATTCTAAAATAAAAACTTTCCAGTATTTCTGAGTCGTTGTAAATAGTTTTCAGGAAATGTTCAATTATATCTTCCAATAGAAATATATGGGTAAAATTCCCATCTTTAAATATATAATACTTCTTAATATTTCCTGGTATTATTATAATTGAGTTGTACTGGTTGCCATCTTTTATTATCGAGGTAAAAATGTTTGTATTCAAGTTATGAATAAATGGAAAGGGGTTTGATGGACTTATTGTTATTGGTGAAATTTGTGGTAATATTTCATTATAGAAAAGTGAATCTATGGGGAAATCTCCAAATTTATCTGATTTAAGGAAGATATTGTGGTTTTCGCATTCCAGCTTTATTTTAGTAAATATATCATGTTGATCATTTATAAGGGATTTGGTTTTTTCTTTTATCTTTATCAACTGATCTTGTGGATATAATCCAGAAATTTCAGGTTTATTAAGTCCAGATTTTATTTGATCTTTTATTCCAGCTACCCTGATCATGAAAAATTCGTCGAGGTTTGATGAAAATATTCCAATATACTTTAGTTTTTCAAGTAATGGAACATCTTTGTCGGTAGCCTCTTTTAAAACTCGTTCATTGAAAGATAGCCAGCTAAGCTCTCTATTAAAAAAGATATCACTCATAGTTTAGCCTTGCCTCAAAAGTTATTGGTACTCCAAAAGTTTCAAGAAAGTCTCTATTTTTTCTGTTAAATACTTTTTCCTCTATATATGGGATATCACGGCATACAGCAGTTATTCTTATCATAGTATCTGAGATTGAGAGATTTATATCTTGAATAATTTGCATATGACTGGCATCGAGGGAATCGGCAATTTTAAGTAATGCAACCAGTTTTTTTACAGTTAGAAGTTCATTTGGAGTGAGTTTTGACAGTGTATCATCTGATCTTATCTTTTTTTCCCTGTGCATAAAAGATATTATTGATATTAGCTTCATATCTCTTTTGTCATAACCAGGCATTTTAAATGAGTTTATTATGTATGCTGAATGTTCATGGTGGTTATGGATGTCTATATAATAACCTATATCGTGTAAAATTGCCGAAGCTTCAAGGAGAAACTTCTCATTTTCACCGAGGGAATGGATTTCTTGAAGTTCATTAAATAGTTTAATGGCAAAGTATGAAACTTTTTTGGCATGTGTTTCATCAAGGTTGTACTTTTTACCATAATGAAAAAAGTTTTTTATCAGTCTTTTTTTAACACTTTTATCTTTAATCTTTTTGGAGTAATACAACAACAGTTGGTTTGGGAATGTCTGCTTACTAAACAGCATCTCCTTAACATTCATTGTGTTCATTACTGAAAGGTACAGCCTTAAAGTTGGAAGCAGTATCTCCCCATTGTAATCACTTATATTTAGACTTTCTGATATCGCTTTGGGATCAAAATGTTTGAAATTTTTATAAAGATTTTCGATATCAATCTTTTTTATACTATTTTTGGTTGGTTTTATTATCTCTTCCAACAAATTTATAGAACTTCCAGAGCCTATCAGGTATTTTATATCTGTTATATTTTTACAATATTGACGGATCTGATTTGTAAGTTTTTCTGCATATATATCGTAGGCTCTGTATTTTAGATCATTTTTTATATTTTTCACAAATTCAGCAATTCTAAGACTTCCATATGGTAGCACAGAGGAAAAGAGATTTATTCCATTCTGGAATATGTTGATTCCTACATTTCCACTGGAAAAATTTAATAAAAAAACACCACTTTTTTCGTATTTTTCAAAATCATGTATATCGTTTTTTATTGCGAGATACTTTACATAGACCTCTTCTAATTCATCTATTATTGCAAGCTCGATACCTGTTTTAGTTTTTATCCTATCTATGAAAAAATATCTATTTTCTGCGTCCCTTACACTGCTTGTACATATCGCTTTATAGCTTTTCCATAAATCGTATTCCGTTAATTTATCTCCAAATTTTTTCATTATTTCTACAGCTTTATTTAAACTTTCAAGGGTTATGAACCCTTTTGAAAAAGTATCTCTACCAAGTCTTAAAGGGTTTACCAGGTATTCAATTATTTTCTCTTCACCATTATTAAACTCACTTATCTGCATCCTTATTGCACTTGCACCAATATTAATTACAGCGTAATGACCATTTTTCATTCGATTTCTACCTTGTAATTAGTATATTTTTCAAAAAAATCTTTCTTTTCGTGGAAATTTTCTTTTTCCATAGAAATATCTCCATTGTATATCAACTTAAATTTTGCAGTTTTTTCTGAAAAGGATATTTTTATATCTGTAACCCTGTTACTATGGGTTCTATCGAGGGCATCGGCAATCCTTAGTATTGCAGACAGTTTTATTATTTTTACTATATCTTTTTCAAGGGCAATACTAAACATTTTATCAGATTTTTTGGGTAATCTTTTCCTGTGGTATCTGGCAATCTGACTTATTATAAATTTCTCATAGGAATTAAAACCTGTAAGATCTGTATTTTGTATCAAGTATTCAGAGTGCAGGTGATGCTTGGAGAGTGATATAAAATTTCCAATATCATGGAGCATAGATGCAGCATGGAGATAACTCCAATCAGATTCTTCCAATTTTATATTCTTTCTGCACTGTGAAAAAATTATGTGGGCAAGTTTTGTAACCTGATTGGCATGGGCTTCGTCAAAATCAAATTTGTTACCTATTTCAGTTAATCTTGCTACATTTACATCTGTTTCAAGGGTCTGGAAAGGTAATCTTATGCCAAAATTATTTAAAGTATCAATGATCAAACCTGTCCTGAGCCCTCCTGAAAATGTGTAAAAACCTCCCCTACCAGTAACTTCTAAAAGTTGGTCTATTTGAACTGCAACTGGCAATAAAATATCTGATCTTCTGGGTTCTACACCTTTAATTCTCGCAATTGTAGAGCTCTTTTTCTTTTTTATTGATGTTATAAATTCCCTTAAAAATTCCCTTGGCACATATTTTATTACGTTTGAAGTATCTTTTTTATCTTTGAAGTAATGTATCAGTGCGATGTTGTTAGCTGTACCACCTGTGCATATTAATGCATCAGTTTCATAATCATGAAACTCACTCAGCTCTTTTCTTAAAAATTGCTTTAAATGTTCAAACTCGTAAACTGTAGGTGGATCTTTCTGTAGAAATTGGTACTTCAATCTTGCACCACCAAGTTTTTTGGTAACAATTTTTTCTATCTCCCCATATTTTGAGTAGATAAACTCAGAGCTTCCACCACCTATATCTGTTATGATGGATCTATACCTTTTTATATCAAAGGAGCTTTTTACTCCTAAGAAGGAAAGTTTGGCTTCAAGTTGTCCATCTATAATTTCCAGAGGTATATTAAAGTTTCTTCTAATACTGTCTACTACATCTTTTCCGTTTGGTGAACCTCTAAGTGTAGCTGTAGCAACGGCTCTAACATGAAAAACATTATGATTGTCTATCAGAGTTTTCATATCTGAAAAAATCTTATATATTTTTTCAGTTGATTCATTTGTTAAAATACCATTTTTGAACAGATCGTCTCCAATCCTTATCAATTCTTTATATTCACAAACTATTTTATAGCTTTTTTCATACACTGTGGCAATTTGCAGCCTAACACTATTGCTCCCCAAATCTATCACACAAATATTTTTATTTAGAACACTTTTTGCATCCATGAGTAATATTACCATTAATTATACAATTTACAATATTTTGTTTTGATTTTTTTATTTTTTTAATTTTGATAACATTTTTTTTACAAATGACTTAGGCTTAAGATTATCGATTAATTCGTTTATATCTTCAAGATTATAATTCATAGCTTTTGCTTTTTCTAAGTTTATCAATGACATTTCAGCTCTTCCCAGTAGGTAGTAACATTTTCCGAGGAGATAAAAATTCTCATTTCTAATAGGTTCTATCTCCACAAGTTTTATTGCGTACTCCAATGCCTCCATGAGTCTCCTCTTTTTTGTGAAAAGTACCCTGATTATCTGCCTTATATATCTCGGGTTTTCTGGCTGTTTTCTGTGACATATCAAAAAACATTCAAGAGCAGAGTTCATGTCCCCTTTTTTCATCAAATTTAATCCATTGAGGTAGTAATGTTCTAAACTTTTTTCTTCCTTGTCTTCTTCAGTCTTGTTGTTCTGTTCTTTTATGTCAAAATTATGTTTTGAAAGAAAGTTGTAAGCCTCATTAATTTCATTAAACTTATTCAGTGCCTCTTTGTAATCTTCACCTGCTTTGTCTTGAAATCTGTCAGGGTGATACTTTTTTATTAGTCGGTAATAGCTTGACTTTAGCTCTTCTTTAGAAAAGTTATAGTCGAGCTCCATAATAGATGTATAGTAATCAATTTTTTTGCTATCCATATGTTCCCCCATAAATAAATGATAACATAATTTGTGTAATAATCAATAAAAAATAAAAATAGTTAAGTAATACTTTATATTTTAAGGTGAGAATAGGTTACAATACAACAAAAATAGTTTTCTTATCTTATTGTTATATTTTAATATTAATTTTAACTTGACTATTTTTGAAAATATATTATTATTAAATAACTATACTATTAGGAGGAATTAATGAAAAAAATAATGCTTTTGGTTTCTTTTTTATGTTTCTTAAGTTCTGGTTCTTTGTTTGCTGCTAAACAAAATTTTGTGACCATTGGTACTGGTGGAGTTACAGGGGTTTACTATCCAGTTGGCGGTGCTATCGCAAGGCTTGTCAATGCTAAAAAGGCACAATATAATATCAAAGCAACTGTTGAATCCACAGGTGGTTCAGTTTATAATATTAATTCTGTTCTTTCTGGAGATCTTGAATTTGGTGTAGCACAGGCAGATTTGACATATCAGGCATCAAAAGGGCAGGGAGCCTGGAAAGATAAGGGGGCTCAGAAAAAACTTAACGTGGTTTTTGGGCTTCATAATGAGTTTGTAACTCTTGTTGCTTCTGCTAATAGTGGTATACACGGTATTGCTGATCTTAAGGGTAAGAGAGTTAATTTAGGCGGTGTTGGTTCAGGTCAATTGGAAAATTCAAAGGACCTTTTAAAAGTATTCGGTCTTAAAGAGTCAGATTTGAAAGCTGAGTACATAAAACCTGTCGAATCAGCTGGTCTTATACAGGATGAGAGACTTGATGCCTTTTTTTATACTGTTGGACATCCAAATGGTAGTGTAAGTGAGGCTACTTCAGGAAGAGTGAAAGTTAAAATAGTTCCTATCACAGGAGCTCCTGTTGAAAAGTTGATTGCAGAGCTTCCTTATTACTCAAAGGGTTACATTCCTGTTTCCCTGTACCCAAATGCAGCTAACTCTAAAGATGGTAAAGTACCTTCTATAGGTATTCAAGCCCTTTTGGTTACAAGCTCTGATGTACCAGAAGATGTAGTTTATGCTGTGACAAAGGAAGTTGTAGAAAATCTGCAAGAATTTAAAAAGCTTCACCCAGCTCTTAGTGGCCTTGATATAGAAGACATTGTAAATGTCAATGTCGCACCTTTCCATCCTGGAGCTTTGAAATACTTTAAAGAGAAGGGCTTGATAAAATAGCATTTTAGTTTATGTTTTTTGTGGGGGGTAATACCCCCAATTTTTTATTGTTTATAAATATGATTAAAAGTTTTTGAGAATTCTAAGGAGTTTCTATGGGTAATAATATTATAAATAAAGATCTTGAAGAGTTGATCAAGGAGGACACTGGCTCACTAAGAGATCCTAAAAAGTTTGATAAAGCATTAATTATTCTTGTTTCGGTATGCTGGGTATTGTTCCAATTTGGACTTTTGACATTTATAGTGCTTGATAGTGCAAGGGTTAGGGCTATTCATCTTGCTTTTGCAATAATTCTTGCTTACTTAAATATGCCTTTTCTGAAAAGAAGAAATATTCGTGGTTTTTTTAGTTTTCTATCTGCAAGGGATAGAGTTCCTCTTTTTGACTATTTTTTTATAATAGTTGGTTTTTATTCTGTTATGTATACTGTGTTTAATTTTAAGGAATTATCCGAAAGGGCAGGTTCACCAACAAGTACTGATATCATTGTTGGTACTATCGCTATTATAACTATTCTTGAAGCAACAAGGAGAGTCATTGGTATTGCGATGCCGATTATAGTTGGTCTATTCTGTTTTTATGTATTTTTTGGGGAGATGATGCCAGATTTTATGGCTTTAAAGAGTGTTTCTGTTGTCAAATTTATGAACCAGATATATCTCTCTACAGAAGGGATTTTTGGGATACCCCTTGGAGTTTCAGCTGGCGTTGTATTTTATTTTGTTCTTCTTGGTGCTATGCTTGATAAGGCTGGTGCAGGTAAATTTTTTATTGACTTAGCTCTATCTGTTTTTGGTAAATATAAAGGTGGTCCTGCTAAGGCGTCTATAGTATCAAGTGGACTTACTGGTCTTGTATCAGGTTCAAGTATCGCAAATGTTGTAACTACCGGTACATTTACAATACCATTGATGAAAAAAGTTGGCTATCCAGCTAAAAAAGCAGCTGCAACAGAAGTTGCTGCAAGTATTGATGGACAGATTATGCCACCAGTTATGGGTGCTGCTGCATTTATAATTGGAGAATATGTTGGAGTGCCATATATTGAGGTTATAAAAGCTGCTGCTATCCCTGCATTTACATCGTATTTTGCACTATTTTTTGTAAGTCATCTGGAAGCATCAAAATTGGGTATGAAAGGTTTACCTCCAGAAGATGTACCAAACTTTTTTCAAACCCTTAAAAGTGGTCTTATATATCTGTTGCCAATATTTATACTACTCTACGAGCTCGTTATTTTGAGACATTCTCCTGAAATGTCTGCTTTTAGGGCTATCCTATTTTTAGTGGTTATTATGCTGGCAAAAAATATATACAATGCACATAATAATGGTAAAAACTATATTGATGGTTTAAAGAATTTTTTTAAAGATCTAATAGATGGTTTTGTTGTTGGTTCAAAAAATATGGTCTCAGTTTCCCTCGCCTGTGCATCAGCTGGTATTATTGTTGGTATTGTTACCCTTGGAGTAGGTGGAATGCTTACCCAGATAGTTGAAACAGTCTCCAATGGAAATATTTACATATTGGTTGTAGTTACTGCTTTTGCAAGTTTGATACTTGGTATGGGACTTCCAACAACTGCTACTTACATAGTTATGGCTTCTCTTATTGCCCCTGTAATTGTGGAATTGGGTGGCAACTACGGTTTTATGATACCTATTATGGCTGCTCACCTTTTCTGTTTTTATTTTGGCATGCTGGCTGACGATACTCCTCCTGTGGGTCTTGGTTCCTATGCTGCAGCTGCTCTTGCTGGTTCAAATCCCATTGAGACTGGTCTTCAAGGTTTTATCTACCATCTAAGGACCTTTATAATACCTTTTATGTTTGTGTTTAACCCAGAATTGATATTGCACGGTATAAATTCCTGGCCTTATGCTTTATTTATATTTGTGATGTCAGTACTGGGAGGTTTTGCCTTTGCAAGTCTTTTGCAAGGGTGGTTTTTAGTGAAAAATAAATGGTATGAAATCCCTTTATTCTTATCTGCCTCATTGTTATTGTTCAATCCAAAAATTGGTATATACGTTTTTAATTTAGATACCTCATATAAATATCACATGTATGGTTTAGGACTGTTAATATTTGCTTCTATTTACGTAATGCAAAAATTTAGACAAAAAACTCTATAGGAGCATAATATAGAGGCATGAAAAATGCCTCTATTTTTTTATCGATAAATCTTTTTCTTGAAGTTTCCTAAAAATATTGCTAATTTTACTCTCGTTATCAGTTAGGAGGATTTTTTTATGAAGTACAATTATTCTGTTGTTGAAAAAAAATGGCAAAAGATCTGGGAAGAGAGAAAAACTTTTAAGGTTGAA
>JAIWOA010000079.1 GCA_020217115.1 Calditerrivibrio sp.
AAAAATAGATCAAAGCCGAAGTACTATTGTCTGGAGATGTTCCCTTACCCTTCTGGCAAGATTCATATGGGTCATGTGAGAAACTATGCTATAGGTGATGTAATTTCAAGGTATAAAGTTATGAAGGGTTTCAATGTAATCCATCCGATGGGATGGGATGCTTTTGGTTTGCCTGCTGAAAATGCTGCTATTAAAAACAAGGTTCATCCAGCTAAATGGACATATTCAAATATTGAGAATATGAAGTCTCAGCTGAAAAAGATGGGGTTATCCTATGATTGGGATAGGGAAGTGGCAACTTGCGACCCAGAATACTACAAATGGGAGCAGATGATCTTCTTGCAGATGCTTGAAAAGGGGCTTGTATATAGAAAAAAATCTTTACAAAACTGGTGCGATGACTGTCATACAGTTCTGGCAAATGAGCAGGTTGAAGAGGGTAAATGCTGGCGTTGTGGTGAAGATGTAGTTAAAAAAGAGATAAATAGCTGGTATTTTAAAATTACCGATTATACAGAAGAATTACTGGACTATACCTACAAACTTCCTGGATGGCCAGAAAAGGTACTTGTGATGCAAAGAAACTGGATTGGCAAATCCTATGGTGCAGAAATAGCCTTTAAAGTGGAGGGTGATGAGATAGAAATAACTGTCTTTACTACGAGACCAGATACACTATATGGAGCTACGTTTATGCTACTTGCTCCAGAACATCCTCTGGCAAAAGAATTGATAGCTGGTACGAATATTGAAAAAGAAGGTATAAGGTTTATAGATTCTATACTTACTGAAGATAAAGTTAGCAGGATGTCTGATGACAAAGAGAAAAAGGGTTTTTTCACCGGGAAATACACTATAAACCCCCTTACCGGTTATAGGATGCCAATATATATAGCCAATTACATATTAATGGATTATGGTACAGGTGCTGTTATGGCTGTCCCTGCACATGATGAAAGGGATTTTGCCTTTGCTAAAAAATATAATCTGGAAATTATAGTTGTCATACAGCCAGAAGGTGAAACTCTTGAACCTTCTAAAATGGAAAATGCCTATACAGAAAAAGGGGTAATGGTAAACTCTGGTAAATTTGATGGAATGGACAGTGAGCTGGCAAAATCTGAAATTACAAATTACCTTGCTTGTATTGGAATAGGAAAAAAATCTGTTAATTATAGACTAAAGGACTGGGGAATATCAAGGCAGAGGTACTGGGGAGCACCTATACCTATAATATATTGTAATGATTGTGGAACTGTCCCTGTTCCCTATGAAGATCTTCCCGTTAGGTTACCCTTAGATGTTGAATTTACAGGGGTTGGCAATCCGCTGGATAAATCTGATTCATTTAAAAATGTAAAATGTCCTAAGTGTGGTAAAATGGCAAAAAGAGAAACGGATACGATGGATACTTTTGTAGAGTCTTCATGGTATTTTTTAAGATATTGTTCCCCAAAATCTGATACTGCTCCTTTTGATAAGGATGAAGTTGATTACTGGATGCCTGTTGATCAATATATCGGCGGTGTTGAGCATGCTATTTTACACTTACTTTATTCAAGATTTTATACAAAAGTTCTCAGAGACCTTGGTTATATAAAATTCGATGAGCCATTTGAAAGGCTTTTGACTCAGGGGATGGTTTGTAAGGAAACTTATAGGTGTCCTAACCATGATTGGCTTTTCCCTGAAGAGGTTGAAGATGGTAAATGTAAACTTTGTGGTGAAGCTGTAGAGATTGGCAGGGTAGAAAAAATGAGTAAATCAAAGAAAAATGTTATCGATCCTGACAACCTCATAAATGAATATGGTGCGGATACCGCAAGACTTTTCTCACTTTTTGCATCCCCTCCAGAGAAAGATCTTGAGTGGAATGAACAGGGAGTTGAAGGTTGCTTTAGATTTTTAGGTAGGGTCTGGAGAATCGTGTATAAAAATGTCGATCTCTTTAAATCATCACTTCCTGAAAGTGGGGAACAGAGCAAAGTTGTCAAAGATATTTTGTATTTTATGAATGTCACAATAAAAAAAGTCACAAACGATATAGAAAAATTTCAGCTCAATACAGCAGTTGCTGCAATAATGGAGTATTCCAATAATTTAATAGATATAGAACCTTTTATATCAGCTGACTATGAGAAATTCTGTTATAGAAAGGCTATCGAAAATATGATAATTTTATTAGCACCTTTTACCCCTCATATAGCTGAAGAGATGTGGAGTATTACTGGTCATGATAAGCTGGTTTCACTTGAGGATTGGCCTGTTTATGATGATAAATATACTTTAAAAGATGAGGTTACCCTTGCTGTTCAGGTTAATGGTAAGGTTAGGGGTGAGATTACTGTTCAGAGAGGTTCAGATGAGTCTTTTGTCCTGAATATGGCAAAGAGCGATGATAAAATTTTCAAATATATTGAGGGCAAAGATATTGTAAAGGAGATATATGTCAAAGATAAGCTTGTTAGTATTGTAGTAAAATAGTATATTTTTATAAAGCTTTGGAGGAAAAGTGCTTAGATATCTGTTTTTGCTTTTAGTTTTTACAATATTTGGTTGTGGGTATCAAATTGTTGGGATAAATAAAGCAGCAGAAAATCTAAGTGCATCTTTCTTCATTGAAAGACCTGTTAATCTCGATCCTGAATCGAGTTATTTCTCAATATTATATGATGAATCAAAAAGTTTTTTCAATTATTATAATCTATTGAAAAATAGTAAGGATGATGCCGAATATGTTTTATATATAACTCTGAATAATGTTGATACAAGCTCGTCTATAACTACAGTGACCAACCAGACAGTTCAGTCTGATCTCAGGGCAAGTCTTTCAATAAAAGCCTATGATAAAAATGGTAAAAATGTCTTTGAAAAGAGTTATTCATCAGTAAGGGCCCATAATATTACCTCAAATATCTCACAGAATGTTGAAAATAGAAATACTGCATTGAGATTATCATTAAAAGATATGTTCTTAGATTTTTTGTATGACTTTAAAAAAACAAAACAATAAAATAATTATTGCTGGTTCAACTTTTTTTCAAGAGGAGAAGCTGAAAGAAGTTTTGAATGGTATTGAAGAGTCCAACATAAGGTATTTTTTTGGTGATGAATTTGATAAAGAGGTTTTTTTTGATTACGTTTACTCCTGTTCACTCTTTGGAGAGACCAATACGGCAGTTTTGAGAAATTCTGAAAAGCTTAAGGATAAGGATGTTATAGAATCAATATACAATTTGAAGGAAAATAATGTCATACTTCTTTTTAATACTGAAAAAGCTAAAGAAGATGATTACAGGAAATATAAAGAATATTTTAAAATATATGTTGAAACAAAAAAGCTTGTAAATCCTCAACTTATACAGGATCATTTCAGAGAAGCTGGTTTTAATATAAGGATAGATACTGCCAGATATGTGATGGAGATCTGCAATAAGGATATGAATATATTAAAAAATGAAATTGATAAGATCAGGATATATTTTAATTATGAAAAACCAAAAACAGATGAAAATATAGTGTCTCTAATCAGTTTTTCAAAGAGTGAAAATATCTATGATTTTATAAAAGCTTTTTTTAATAGAGATTTTAATAGAACTGTTTCACTTATTGCCAGCATAATAGATGAAGGGGAAAATATCGAGAGGGTTTATTACGAACTTTCGAGACATCTTATCAGTATGTTCCTTTACTCCATATCTCCAGGTCTGGTGAATGAATATACATATACTATTCATAATTATAAGGAATCTTTGTCAAAATGGGATAAATATGAGATTGCTAACCTTATATCTATATTAACGGATATAGATCTGGATATAAAGACAGGTAGAGGAACGTTTGAAGATTCTTTATACCGTCTTGTGGGTTTTTCAGGGAAAATAAATTAATTGTTGCTTACAGTAACATGTTGTAACATATTGTAATTAAAGACAAAAAAAAGTATTGACATATATTGTCTTGTTTCGTATAATTCAAATAAGGTTTTAGAATATTTAATCAAGGGAGCTTATTTCAGCTCTTATATTTATTTAGAGGAAAAAAAGGAGTTGAGAATGATTTTTAAAAAATATATTAGTAAATTTTTAGCATTTTTTAAGAAAAAGGATGAACATGTTACTTTATTGATATTTAATAAGTCTGGTCTTGGTGAAGTAAAGGCTAAGAATGTTAAACATTCGACACTTAGGGCCTTTCTTGTTGGGGCTTTTTCTTTTTTGCTTTTTGCTTTTTTGTCTTTTGTGGCTGCTACTTTTCTTTTTAGTGAGAGGATGACTGCCCTAAAATATTTTGCAGAAAACCAGATGCTTAAATCAAAGGTTGAAGTTTACAGTAAAAAGCTTATAGAGGTTGAACAAAAGCTGGCTTCGTTGGAAGAGTATGAGTCAAAGATAAGAAGTATTTCAAAGGAGCTTAAATTAAATCCCAAATATATTCCAAGGGGTGGAAAAGAGACCTCTATCAATGATCTTAGTATTAACTCAAAAATGGCTTCAGATGATATAAAAAGTAGGATGGAAAAAGCTGATACAATTCTTAAATCTATAGAAGAAAAAGAAAAGTCTATGGCTGAGCTCCTTGAGCTGCTCAATGCAATGAAATTAGTTGTGGATTCTACTCCAACCTCCTTACCAGCAAATGGATGGATATCCAGTGGCTATGGTAAAAGGGTATCTCCCTTTGGGAGAGGGATAGTTTTTCATGAAGGTATAGATATTTCATTGAGGACAGGTACACCTGTTAAAGCTACTGCAGCTGGGATTGTAGTTTACGCTGGATGGCAGAGTGGCTATGGTAAGCTTGTTGTCATCGATCATGGTTACGGTTATAGGACAAAATATGCCCATAATTCTGTAATAAAGGTAAAGGTTGGTCAAAAGGTAAAAAAGGGTACAGTTGTCTCTCTATCTGGTAATTCAGGTGATAGCACAGGTCCACATGTCCATTATGAGGTTGTTGTTGCCGGTAAAACAATTGATCCCCTTAAATTCATAAAAAATAATAATGTTGCAAGGTTATTAGGCAATTAGTCACATATTGAGTTAATTTTTATAACTTTTTTGTGAAGTTCAAGTTTCTCTTTTAGTATTAGCTGTTCGGTAAGTGAATTTATCTCTATATTGTTTAGACTTTTTACTGCGTGTATTATTGAGAAATCTTCTCCTACCTTTCCTCCATACATCATCACATGTCCATTCATAAAAAGAAGGGTACAGTAAGGAGTTGCATTTTTTAAAGTTTTTAAAAAGTCTGATTCGTTAAATGGTTTTTGAAGTAGGGTTTTCCCTATCAAAGACTGCTGACTTGAATTCCTTGGTAAATTTATGTCAAATACTCTAAAGATATCCATTGTAAAGGATGAACAGTCTCTAAAACCATTCTTTCCTCCCCAATCATAGAGATTACCTATTAGAGGTTTTATAATCTTTCTTATAAGGTCATTACTATATTGGGGTTGTTTTTGATAATAGATAGTTTCTTTTTTTAATTTTGTAGTTGATAAAT
Organism: Calditerrivibrio sp.; assembly: GCA_020217115.1. Taxonomy (GTDB): domain Bacteria; phylum Chrysiogenota; class Deferribacteres; order Deferribacterales; family Calditerrivibrionaceae; genus Calditerrivibrio. Next base: position 5,506 of record JAIWOA010000079.1, read on the forward strand.
CTGGTAAAAGAACATAATAGTATTCATCATCTTCATTGACTAAAGGTATTTTTGATCCGATACCAAAGCTATATTGACCGATTTCATACCGATCCTTTATTACTGTTAATTTTGACTTTAGAAATATATTTTTAAAAATATCATAATCAGCAATTTTTATATCTTCTGTTTTAACCCAACCTCGAGTAAAAAATGTCTGAATGTAGGACCATTCTCCAGTCAAGGAAAAGTGAAGTACAATAATAGGTTCAAATGTATCCACAGATGAGTATTGATTCCTATCTATATCATCATCAATGTTGTATTTGAGTTCCTCTTCAATGGGGTACATTTTCATGTTTGTCCTTTTTAATGTCCATCCAACGTAGTTGTATTCCTCAATATCATCCAGATTTCTCAACTTTTCTAAATAAATTTTTATTTTTTCCGTAAACTGCTTTTTATTTATATATTTTATTTTTTGTGTTAAATTATCGTTATATAAAAATCCAAGTTTTTCAGTTCTGGTAGATGTCTTGGGGTATTCTAATACATTTGCAGAAAAACTAACTTTGGCATATATCTCTTCATTCAATTTCAAAGAGTCTATTGCAAAGGAGATGTTTATGAAAAAAAGAGGTAATACAAGAATTAAAGCTGTTTTTAAGTTGATAATCATAACAGTATATGTTATACTTGACTTAGATTCTAAGTCAATAAGAAAATATTTTGGAGATAAAATTTGAATATAAAATTTGATATTAATGTAAAAACGTTGATTGCAATTTTATTGATGTTGATTGTTATAATTTTTATGATAAAACTTCAAAGTATAATAACAATTTTTTCTGTATCTTTTCTTATATCGTATATACTGATCCCCTTTGTGCACTTTTTAGAAATTAGATTTAAATTTAGCAGGCTTTTTTCTGTTATGGTTATTTTTGCAACCTTTTTTATTATAATGGCAGGATTTTTAATATTTTTATTGCCATTTTTGTATTATGAGGTCTGGAAGTTGATTTCAAATATCCCTGCATATTTGAGTATCTTCATGGCTAAAATCGAAGATGTAGCAAACCATTTTGGATATACTCTAGATTTTTCATTTCTAAAGGAGTTTTTAATATCGAAATTGAATGACAATAGTGGAGTTTTTATAAAAAAATCTCTTGCAGCTGCTGGCAATATCCTTGATTATATATCTTCTTTATTAGGACTAATGATAGTGCCAATATTAGTTTTCTATTTTTTAAAGGATTTTGAAGTAGTGCTGGGAAATCTGATAAAAATCTTAAAAAGTAATACAGGTATTGATTTTGATTATTATAATGAGCAGTTTAACAGTATACTAAAAAAATATTTTAGAGGGCAGCTCCTTGTTTGCTTTGCTCTATCTATAATGTATGGTCTTGTTAACTTTTTAATTGGAATAAAAGGTGGATTTATTATAGGCTTATTGGCAGGTTTTTTGAGTTTTATACCATATTTAGGTTTTATTGCTGGTATTGTTACATCTGTTATCTTTGCCTATTTACAATTTTTAGATATTTTACACCCAATTTTTGTCATCGCTGGATTTGGTATTGTTCAAGTTATTGAGAGCTATATTTTGACACCTAAACTGATTGGTGAAAGTCTTGGATTGCACCCAACTGTAGTGATATTTTCTTTGCTTGCTGGTGCTTATCTACTTGGAATAGGTGGAATGATTATTTCCATACCGGTTGCTGCCTTTATAAAAATAGTGGGTATGAGATTAACAGATTCAAAATTAGGTTGATAATATTTAACTCTTCTATTGATAATATTTGACAAATCTGTTATGAAATTTATCATGGAATTTGTTAAAGGTATTGAAAATTTTCATACAGATGTTGATACTTCACTGACTATTGGTAATTTTGATGGTATTCATATTGGTCACTCGATGATAATAAACAAAACAGTTGAGTGTGCTAAAAAAAATAACCTAAAATCCCTTGTAATAACCTTTTCACCACACCCCACAAAATTTTTTGGATATGACTTGAAGCTGCTAATGACAATTGAAAAGAAAAACAGGATACTTGCAGATATGGGGGTAGATTACCATCTTGTTCTTGATTTTAATAAAGAGCTTATGGCTATGGACCCAGAAGTTTTTATCCGTGAGCTACTTTCAAAGAAGTTTAGGGGTAGATTTATCGTAGTAGGCTATGATTACAGATTTGGTTCCAGGAGGAAGGGGGACTTTGAGCTTTTAAAGCTTTTAGCTAACAAGTATTCCTATACAGCTTACAAATTTGATAAGGTTGTTCTGGACGATATTACAGTCTCCAGTAGTAATATAAGAAAACTGATTTTAGAAGGTAATATGTCTCTGGCAAACAGGATGCTTGGAAGATATTATTCTATAGATGGGGTAGTTAACAGAGGAGATGGGATCGGCAAACTGTTAGCTTTTCCAACTGCAAATATTACTATTGGTGAGTGCCTCATTCCAAAGTTTGGTGTTTATGCTACTATTATTAATATCGACGGGGTATTGTTTAATTCTGTAACTAATGTTGGGGTAAGACCTACAATTCCTGAGAAGAATGAACTTAGAGTAGAAACCCACATCTTTGATTATGATGGAAATATTTATGGTAAAATGGTTGAACTTATGTTTGTTGAGTATTTAAGGGAAGAGATGAAGTTTTCAGATTTTGATATGTTAAAGAAGGCTATAGAGAACGATTGCATAAGTGCTAAAAAAATTTTGGAGAATATGTGAAAGTAGCTTTTATAAGTCTTGGATGTCCCAAAAATCAGACTGATCTTGAGTATTTGATAGGGAATATGATAAAACGTAAATTTAAAGTAGTTACGGAAGTTGAAAAGGCAGATGCCATTATAGTTAATACCTGTGGTTTCTTACAGAGTGCTGTAAAAGAAGCAATAGAGAATATATTTGATGTTCTTGCTCATAAAAAAGATAGGGCTAAGGTTATTGTTTCTGGTTGTATGGTAGAGAGATACAAAGAAGAGATAAAAAAAGAGATCCCTGAGGTTGATTTCTGGACTGGTGTTGGGGAGCTGGAAACTGTTATTGATTTCCTGAATGGTAATTCTCCATCTATGGTCAGTGTCAAAAAATTTTATGGAGAAGAAAGAACTTTAGTAAACATTCCATATTTTGCTTACCTGAAGATATCTGAGGGGTGCAACAATAGATGCTCATACTGTACTATACCATCGATAAGGGGGAATTTGGTGAGTCGCCCTAAAGAAGAGATTCTTAAGGAGGCAAGAGAGCTTGTGGGCAAAGAGGTCAAAGAGATTATTTTGATATCTCAGGATACAACAAAATATGGTATTGATATGGGTAAGGCTAATCTCGTTGAATTGTTAAAGGATCTGACATCCATTGAGGGTGACTTTATGATTAGATTGCTATATCTAAATCCAGATGGAGTGAGCAAAGATCTTATAGATTTTGTAGCCAATAATGACAAAATAGTAAAATATTTTGAAATACCTGTCCAGCATATAAGTGATAGAATGTTGAGACTTATGAATAGAAAATCTGATAGCAAAAAGATCAAGGATGTATTTGGATATATAAGGGGAAGTATCCCTGATGCATTTATTAGAACGACATTTATTGTTGGTTTTCCCACTGAAACTGAGGAAGATTTTAATGATATTGTCTGTTTTATAGATAAATATAAGCCAGATTTTGCTGGATTTTTCCCATACTCGAGGGAGGAAGGTACAAAGGCTTTCTTGATGGATGGGGATATCCCAAAAAAAGTTGTTAGAAAAAGAATTTCATTACTTCAGAAACTTCAGAAAAAGATTACCACACAACGCTTGAAAATGATGAAAAAACAGGATATAAAGATATTTGTGGAAAAACCTGCTGAAAATATCCCCTTTGTTTTTGAGGGTAGGGCAGAGTTTCAATCACCGGAAATTGATGGCAAGGCTTACATTATAGAGGGGAATGTTGACAAGGGTTATGGCCCCTATATTGGGAGTATAAAGAGGGTTATTTACCCCGATATCTACTGCAAAATAAACAATTGAGAGGAATAGATGAGATTTTTTAACTTTTTAATGATTTTAATAGTTATTTCATTGTTTGTGTTTGGTTGTTCTACTAAGCAACCACCTAAAAAAAGTTCTGAAGAGTGGTTAAAAGAGGGAGTAGCTTATTTCCAGAAGAAAAAATATTCCAAAGCAGCAGAGGCTCTGGAAAATGCCATTATAGAAGCAGAATCTCCTGAGCTGGCTGCACAAGCTCAGCTAATGCTTGGAGATTCATATTTTTTTATGAAGGATTATGAGCAGGCAATACCATCTTACAAGGAATATTTAAACATTTATCCAGATTCTGAAAATGCAAAAAGAGCAATGTACAGGCTTGGGTTATCCTTTTATAATCAAATTAGTACAGTTGACAGAGATCAGGGGAATACTGAAGAGGCTTTGAAAGTGTTTGTTAAAATACAGGAAAAATATCCAGACTTTGCAAAAGAGAACAATCTGAATAAGAAGATAAAAGAGCTGAGGGACATGCTTGCGGACAAAGAACTGTATGTCGCTCAGTTTTACAAAAGGATTAAGGAGGATAAGTCAGCCATACTCAGGCTGGAATATCTTGTTGAAAATTTTAAGGATACCAGTGCCTACCCTGATGGGTTGATAATGCTTGCAGAGTACTATGTTAACAATCCTGAAAAGGCTGTAAAGGTTGTTGAACTTTTGACAGAGCTTGCAAAATCTAAGGATGGAGTTAGATACCTTGGAAGGATATCTGAGGTTCTTACAAAGCTTGAGAAAACTATTGGTAAAAAATAGGAGATATTTTTATGCTTGATTTAAAGTATGTTGTGAATAATATCGATTTTGTAAAAAGTAAGACTGCATCAAGGAATGTTGACTTTGATTTTGATAGGTTGCTCGAACTGGATAGATTGAGGAGAGGTATAATAGCCAAAGTTGAAGAATTAAAAAAATATAGAAATGAGGTTTCCAAACAGGTTGGTATTTACAGGAAAGAGGGGAAAGATATCTCTGAAATATCTTTGAAGATGAGGTCAGTTTCTGATGAAATAGATTCCCTTGACAGAGAGCTTTCAGATGTTCAATCTGAACTGAATTCTATGCTATTAACGTTACCAAATATTATTGATGATTCTGTGCCTGTTGGTAATGATGAAAACGATAATCTTGAAATTCAAAGATGGGGTGAGATAAAAGATTTTGACTTTATTCCAAAACCACATTGGGAAATTGCCGAATCTCTCGGCATTATCGATTTTGAGAGGGGTGCAAAGCTTGCTAAAGCTAGGTTTTCTATATATAAAGGTTTAGGTGCAAGGCTTGAGAGGGCGTTAATAAATTTTATGCTTGATACACATATAGCCAATGGATATACCGAAATAATACCTCCACTCCTTGTAAATAGTACTACAATGACAGGTACGGGGCAGTTACCGAAGTTTGAGGAGGAGCTTTTTAAATGTGAAAGGGATGAATTGTACCTTATACCTACAGCTGAGGTGCCAGTTACAAATATTTACGCAGATGAGATTATAGATGCTTCTATTTTGCCAGTTAAGATGGTTTCTTATACTCCATGTTTCAGAAGGGAGGCAGGTTCCTATGGTAGGGATGTTCGTGGCTTAATAAGGCAACACCAATTTAATAAAGTAGAGATAGTTAAGCTTTCTCATCCAGATAATTCTATGGATGAGTTAGAAAAGCTTACGGATGACGCTTCATCTATTCTAAAAAAACTTGGACTTCCTTACAGGATTGTTAAGTTGTGTAGTGGAGACTTAGGTTTCTCTTCTGCTATAACCTATGATATTGAGGTTTGGTTACCGGGTCAAAACTGCTACAGGGAGATATCCTCATGCAGTAATTTTAAGGATTTCCAGTCAAGAAGAGCTAAAATTAGAGCAAGGGATAAGGATAAAAATATATTTTTTCCACACACCTTAAATGGATCAGGACTTGCCGTGGGGAGAACTTTTTTAGCAATCTTAGAGAATTATCAACAGGCTGATGGAACTGTTGTTGTGCCTGAAGTTTTGAGAAAATATATGGATGGCATTGAGGTTATAAAGTAATAAACAATGCTATTTGTTGCTGGTATTCCTATAAATGAGGATTATAGTGGAATTGGCTCTGAAGTTGTGGAAGCCATAGTTAATGCTGATTTTGTTATTGGAGAGGAAAGGAAAAATATTTTAAGGGTTCTTGCAAAGGCTGGAGCGAGAAATAAGAATTTTTATATTCTGAATGAACACACCTCACAGGAAGAGATGTTTGATATTCTTGAAGAGGTTAAAAAAGCTAATCATGTGGTTTTATTTTCCGACGCAGGGACTCCCTGTGTAGCAGATCCTGGCTATAAATTTATTGATCTTTGTTATCAGTTTGAAATTAAGGTGTTGTCTATACCAGGTCCTTCAAGTATAACAGCTGCTCTTTCTATAAGTGGTTTTTATGCAGAAAGGTTTTATTTTGCAGGTTTTTTGCCAAAGGATAAGAGGTATTACAAGGATCTATGGAAAAAGATAGATCTGTTGGGTGATACTACAGTAATCTTTGAGCGCCCATACGGTATAAAAAATATTATCGAATTTTTAAAGTTAATCAAACATCGGAGGGTTGTTCTTTTAGTTAATATAGGTCTGGAAAACTATCGCTGCATTAGGGGTGATGTTGTTTATGTTATTAATAGCTTATCAAATAATCCTTTTTTAAAATCTCCCTTTGTTCTTGTTATAGAATCATCAAAGCAGTAAATAGACTTATTAATCTATTTTTTCTATATGTTAATTAATATCAGTATATATAAATTTTAGAATATTTTAACTAAATCAATATTTTTTTATAAAAATGTTTTATTGAAATATGTCTTATTGTATACAGTATACATGTTATCTGTAACTATCTGTAAAATATATATTTAGTATGCTAAAATTATGTGAACGTATTATATTATCTTAGGTAGTTGGAATAAAATTTCATTGACAAATATAAAATAGTGTGTTAATTTTGAAGAAATAATAAAAGTAGGAGTTTAATTTAATGATTATAAACC
>JAIWOA010000080.1 GCA_020217115.1 Calditerrivibrio sp.
CCCCTAATTCTTTTATTTTATCATAGATTTCTTGATTTTCAACAAACTCTGCAACTGTTTTTATATTAAATTCCTTCGTTAGTATTAGAAGACTTTTTACGATGGCAAGATCTTTTGAACTTCGAAGGATATTTTTTATAAATTCTCCATCAATCTTTACAAAGTCTACGGGGAACCTTTTTATATACTCATAGGATGAAAAGCCAGAACCAAAATCGTCTATGGCAAACTTATAACCTTCAGATCGTAAATTTATTATAAATTTTTCCAGTATAGATAGATTTCTTACAGTCTCTCTTTCTGTTATTTCAAAGACTATATTCTCCGCTTTTACATTATATTTTTTCGTTAGCTCTATTATTTTTGGAATAAATTCCGATATTATCAGAGATTTTGGAGATAGATTTATGAAAAATGCTTTATCAGAATTTTTCTTCAAAATATCAAAAGTTTTTTCCATTATTATGTAATCTATCTGGGTAACCATACCTGTTTTTTCAGTTATTTCGATAAATTCGTAGGCAGATATTATTTGACCATCCATATTTATTCTGCTTAATACTTCGTAGTATTCTATATTTGAATTTTTTATGTTCAGTATTGGTTGGAAATAGGGTATAATTCTGTTTTCATCCATAGCTTTTTTAATTTTGAAAGAAATTTCACTGATAAATAGGTTCGCTTGCTGGATATCCTCTTTGCTTGGCTTTAAGACTTTATTTTTCCCCTCTGATTTTGCTTTGTAAAGCATTGTGTCAGCAAAAGCAAAGAGCCCTTTTTCATCTTTAGCATGATCAGGAAATATACCAAACCCTATTGATGCAGTTATTCTGATTACTTCGGAATTATGTTTGAATTCAAAATTGCCAATATCTTCAATTAGTTTACTTGCAACAGTAAAAGCATCTTTATTGTCTATCTCAGGCATAATAATTGCAAATTCATCACTGCTGTGACGAGAAATTATATCACCAAGCCTAACACTTTGTCTAATTATCTTGGCTATATCTATGAGTAAATTATCACCAACATCATGCCCAAAGTTATCATTGATAAACTTAAAGTTATCTATATCAACAATCATTACTGCAAATTTGTAGTTATTTCTTCTGGATCTGGCTACTTCATATTTCAGTAGATCCCAAAATACCCTTTGATTAAAGAGATTTGTTATATGGTCCCTTGTTGAGAAATATTCGAGTTCTTTATTATATTTTGATATAGCTTTGACAGAACCTATTACATTTAAAAGTGTTGTAAGTATCCCTTCAATAACTAATGATTTTATATTGTCAGAAGTATCCTTTAAATTTATTCCAACACCTACTATTCCACCTATCTTTGGTTCATCAATTATCAAATTTTTTGTTTTTAAATCTAAATTGGTTGGATTTAATATATCGCAAATCTCTGATGACAAGAATGAATGATTTACAGATATCGATTTAAATTCACAATGTGAACTATAAAATTCCTTGCATCTAACTTCAATTAGGTTTTCAATATGTTTTTTTAGCTCCTCTGATGGGTGAACAGTCCAGAATAGTTCGAGGCTAAAATCTGTATCATTTACTCTAAAAAGACTGAATACAAACTGAATGCTAATAAATTTGTTCATTTCTCCTACTATTGACAAAATGTACTTTCTCCAGTCTTTTATAACATCAGAAGTAATAAGAAATTTTTCTAAAAGAGTTATCTCAAATTTTAAAATATCTTTGTCTATTGCTAAATCCCTAGTTTTTGAGATAAATTCATTTAGTCCTGAAAAAATATCATCAAATTCCTTAAAATTTTGCTCTGTTTCTACTGTTGAAAGTTTTGAAAGGTCCTTGATTGAGTTTATTCCTTTTATACTTTTGATCAGGTTGTTTTTAACAGCTTTTACCCTTCTACTAAATATATAGGCTATAAAAAGTGTGCCAAGAATCGGTATAGGGGAGAGTATAACAAAAAATATTAACAGATATTTTTTTGTGTTTTCAAAGATATATTTCATTTTCAAATTGATAGCAAAGCTACCTGCTATCTCATTTATCTTTTTATCTGAATGACAGCTTATACAATGCTTTTTATATCTTTTTTCAATAAAAATGTAGTAATCTCCATCTCTAATTACAAGATTGTCTTTTTGAATCTCTTTTACAAATTCACCCCCTGTCAAATTCTCTACTAATTTTATATGATGTTTACCCAAATTAATATTATTAAAGTAGAAAGTTTCAATATCTTCTATCATTTTGCTATATTGGTATAGTTCTTTGTAAGCTACACTTTCGGAATTTTTCTTTTCAATGTAATAGAAAATCATAACTGAAGAAAAAAATGTCAAAAGTGATACTGAGATGACCAGCAAGAATATGAATGTACTAAAATGGGTCTTAATTTTCATCATATTATTATAAATTATCCCCCTTATTATTTTTATTTTAAACATAAATTAGTTAAAAATGCAATTGAAATTTTAATGTAACTATATTGATATATATGAATATTTGTTGATCTATAATCAGTCTATGATTTGATTTAAAATTACTTAGCTCTAATAAACATTAAATAATTTGTTCTATTGACATAAATTTTTTTTTCTTTTATAGAAGAGATGCGATATATTGATCATAATATAACGACTTATGAAAAATATGCAGGAGGATTTTATGAGTAAAAAAAACTATCTATTAACGTTATCAACAGCTATACTACTGTTGATATTATCGTTCTCTTTGGTCTTTGCAGAGGAAAAGAAGTTGCTTCTTTTTGTTGGATCTGCAAGTCAGCCACCTACAACTGATGCTGCAAAGGCTTTTGAGAAAAAAACAGGAGTAAAGGTTGAGTTGGTCTTTGGTGGTTCAGGCTACGTGTTATCCCAGATGATTCTTAGTAAGAGTGGTGACCTATATTTTCCAGGTTCATCAGATTTTATGGAGATTGCAAAAAGGAAAGGTGTGGTATTTCCAGAGACTGAAAAATATGCAGTGTATCTGGTAAACGCCATAAATGTTCAAAAAGGTAACCCAAAAAACATAAAAACTTTGAAAGATCTTGCGAGACCCGGTTTGAAGGTTGCAATTGCAAATCCTGAAAATGTTTGTGTTGGTACTTATGCAGTTGAAATTATCGAGAAAAATTTCACAAAAGAAGAGAAAGAGGCTTTTAGAAAAAATCTTATAAATTATACAGAAAGTTGTGAAAAAACTGCTACAGCAATTTCGTTAAAAACAGTTGATGCAGTAATAGGATGGAGAGTGTTCCATTATTGGGATCCAGAGAGGATAGAAACTATCCCTTTGAAGCCTTCTGAAATTTCCCGCATAGGTTATCTTCCCATAGCAATATCAAAGTATAGTAAAGATCCAAAGCTTGCACAGGCTTTCATAGATTTCATAATGTCAGATGAGGGTAAAGCATATTTTAAGAAATACAATTACCTTATGTCTCCAGAGGAAGCAATTGCATATATAGGTGAGGTAAAGCCTGTTGGTGGAGAATATGTAATACCTAAGGAATGGATCAAGAAATGATTTTTAAAAGGTTGGCAATACTTTTCTCCATATCTATTTTTGTAATATATTTTGGCCTGTTTGTTACACTATTTTATTATTGGGATGGATCTCTTTTTAAGGAGATCCTCCTTTCCGAACGAACCCTTTATTCAATTAAGCTGAGTCTTTCTGCAGCAACAATAGCATCAATTTTAGGTCTTATTATTGCCATACCTTCAGCCTATGCCTTATCCAGATATGAATTTATAGGTAAAGATATTGTGGATACGATACTTGAGCTACCTATGATAGTATCTCCAGCTGCAATTGGTGCCATGACACTCATATTCTTTACCACTCCATTGGGTGATTGGATACAAAATAATTATATACAATTTGTTTTTACATTTTATGGTATAGTTCTTGCGCAGTTTATTACAGTTACAGGGATAGCAACAAGGCTAATCAAAGCATCTATGGATGAGATACCAACTAGATATGAAAATGTTGCTGCTTCATTGGGGGTATCACCTTTTAAAGCATTTTTTACAATAACTCTTCCTTTATCAAAAAATGGTATAATTGCAGCCTCTATATTAACCTGGGCAAAGGCTATTGGGGAATTTGGTGCAACAATTACGGTGGCTGGAACCATGGCTATGAAAACCGAGACTCTCCCCATTGCGATATTTTTGAAATTGGCAAATGCTAATATCGAAGGTACAGTAGTTCTTATTATGGTACTTGTTGGAATAGGGCTTACAACCCTTTATATTGTAAGGGTTTTGGTTAAAAGGAGTTCTAAAATATGGTAGAGCTTAGGGATATTACAGTTCAAAATAGAGGTTTTACACTAAATAAGATCTCAATTGATATCAAGACAGGAAATTGTCATTGCCTGATAGGTCCAACTGGGTGTGGTAAAACAACACTCTTAGAAGCTATATTGGGTCTTAGAAAAGTTAAGTCTGGTTCAATTATGGTTGACGGCAAAGATATCACAGCACTACCTATACATAAAAGAGGATTTTCCTATGTTCCACAAGATCTGGCAATATTTCCACACCTAACAGTTTATGAGAATATTGTTTATGGTATAAAATATGGCAATCTGGAAAATAAAGATGAACTTTACAAGCTTGCAATGGAGCTTTCAGAATCCCTTGGAATATCAAACCTTTTAAATAGAAAGGCTGCCAATCTGAGCGGTGGAGAACGTCAGAGGGTAGCTCTTGTTAGAGCTATATCCACAGGTAATAAGTATCTTTTACTTGATGAACCACTTTCTTCACTTCATGAAGGGCTAAAAAGGGAATTGTGGTTTCTCCTCAAAGAATTACAAAAAAAATATAATTTTACTGTACTTATGGTGAGTCATGATATAGAAGAGGCAACATTTATGGCCAACCATATCAGTGTTATAATAGCTGGAAAGCTCATGCAGACAGGGGTTAAAGATGAAGTATACCAATACCCTGCAAACCGTGAAGTTGCAGAATTCTTTGGTATAAAAAATATATTTGATGCACAGGTTATCGGAATATACGATGGCTATTATAAAGCATACTGCGATATGTTAGGTACTGAGATTGCTATTCCAGTGGGGAATGTAAAGGGGTATGAAATAGAAAAAGGTAAAAATATATCCTTTGCAATCAGAAGTGAGAATATAATCATACAACGCCCAGATCTACCTATGAAAAAGGATAATATATTAAAGGGGGTTATCAAAACGATATACAATTCAGGGCCTACCTCTATCGTTCTGTTCAAGCCAGAGGGGAAAGAATTGGTTGTAGAGATAACTATGCCCGAATTTGCGATGGCAAAGCTCTCTTTAAAACCGAATGATGAAGCATCAATTGCCCTCAGGATGGAGAGGATTTTTGTTTTAGATTAATTTTTATTTATATAAGGGTGACAGATAGTTCTTATAAAATTATGTCAACATATTAAAGTTGAAATAACTACCTTATCTTCATTTGCCTTAGCCACTTTTTTTAGTTCAGCGATAATTTTTGAAAAGTAGCTCTCCTGCAGATTGCATTTTCTATTTGGAATTTCAATTATAGAAGAGCTAACATCTAACAGTTTAAATTCCCTTATATTACCATATCTGTCCACTGAGGTATAGGATTGGTTTGCAATATCCTCTAAGGAGTAGAAGCTACTTGTAAAATCTAAAAATTCCCTTCTTATTCTACTTAGGAATTTCATAATAAATTCACAATTTGACTCTGAACTTTTTATCATCATAAAAAAATCATCCCCACCAATATGACCAGCAAATATATTATTGTTTGAGTGTCTTCTCAAAATATCACTAAAGGCCTTTATGGCACGGTCACCAATCCTGAATCCAAATTTATCATTAAAGGGCTTAAAATTGTCAAAATCAAAATATACTGCATAATAAAAATTGTTTTCATCTTTCATAGCTCCATTAATCGATTCAGTTATCAATGTGTTGCCAGGTAGTCCCGTGAGGGGATTTGTTTCAAATGCTTGTTTTATCCTTATATCATTTAATATCTTTAACATAGCTATATTTGATATAAAACCTAAATATTTTGAGTCATCGGTGATGAATATCCCGAGTGAGCTGTAATTTACTACGAGGTTTAGGGCATCTTCTATATTCGACCGTATATCTATTGAAGGATTTTTTCTGATAAATTCTGTCATTTTTTTCTTATGTAGTTTACTTGTAAGGAGTTCACGGCCAAAGGGGCTATAAATGTATTCCCGAAGATCTTTTTCTACTATTATCCCAACAGGTTTGTAATTATTATCAACTATGGGAATAAAATCGTACGAGGAGTTTTTGAAGTAGTCTAATACATCCATTAGTGTTTTATCATGTTCTATCGGTTTTATGAAATCTATCTCATCCTTTAGATAACCGTTTGGCTTTGATTTATTTCTTTTATCTCCAATATAAAGGGACTCTATAACCTCATATTTTTCCTGTATTTCTTCTACATTAACTGTGGGTTTCTGTACGAAGTAACCTTGAATCATATCAACATCTAAGGCTTTAAGGTAGTAATATTCCTCTTCAGTCTCAACCCCCTCAGCTATGACTGTTATCCCTAAGCTTTTAGCCATACGAATCATTGCTGAGTTCAGGGAAGATTTTTTTACATCCTTATTGATGTCCCTTATGAGGAATTTATCGAGTTTTACATAGTCTGGTTCTGAATGGTATAGCAACTCAAAGTTTGAGTAGCCAGCTCCAAAATCATCAATTGCAAATTTAAAACCTGATTTTTTTGCTCTAATCAATACTTTGTTGTATACAGATGTAAAATTATAGTTTAGTTTTTCTGTTAGCTCCAGACACCAGTTTGCATAATTTATTCCATACTTGCTTAGAATATCTTCGGTAAATCCAAAGTGGTAGTCTGGCATCTCCATTATTCTATGATCATAGTTATAAAACACTACAATATTTTTATAGTTATTTATTTTGCTAACTTTAGAAATTGCCTTCTCTCTTAATGCTTTTTCAAGTGGTACCATAACCATATCTTTATATGCTGCATTGAAAAAATCATCTATTGAGTTAAATCCCAATTTTTCTACACCTCTGATCAATAACTCTACACCATGTAGCTTACCAGAAATGGTAGATACAATTGGTTGAAGGGCGTAGTCAATATATTCCAACCTTTCTGTCCATTTTTCTTGAAAATACTGTGTCATTTTTAAACTCCTAACTGATATGTAATATTATAATAAAAAGTTAGATTGATATTATATTTTTGTAAAATAATTGAAAAAAGTTAACTTGTTGATAATTATGGGAAAAATAATGTTGGTAACGGTTTGATATCTATGAATAGTGCTGTTCGAGATTTGCAAATTTGGTAAATTGCTTTAAAAATGTCAGTTTCACCGTTCCTGTCGGTCCGTTTCTATGTTTTGCAATGATTATTTCTGCAACATTCGGTTCTTTTGTATCCTTATTATAGACTTCATCCCTGTATAAAAAAATAACTAAGTCTGCATCTTGCTCTATTGCCCCTGATTCTCTCAGATCAGATGGTATCGGTCTTTTATCCTGTCTACTCTCAACACTTCTGTTTAGCTGTGATAAGGCAATTACTGGAACGTCAAGCTCCTTTGCAAGGGCTTTCAATGATCTTGATATTTCTGATATCTGTTGTTCCCTACTGTCACCTTTGTTGCTTGACATAAGTTGTAAGTAGTCAACAATCACGAGATCCAAACCTTTGTCCCTCTTGATTCTCCTCGATTTTGCTCTTACTTCCGTCACTGATATTGCAGGTGTATCGTCTATAAAAAAATTTATATCGTGTAGTTCACTTGCCACTGCTGCAAGTTTTTGCCATTCATCTATTGTAAGCTTACCATTTCTTAATTTTTGGGCGTCAATATTTGCTTCAGCAGAAAGAAGCCTCTGAACAAGTTGTCCTGATGACATTTCAAGGGAAAACATAGCTATGGTTTTTGAATATTTTATACAGGAATTTAACCCTATGTTTAATGCAAAGGCTGTCTTACCCATTGCTGGTCTTCCTGCAACCACTATTAGATCAGATTTTTGTAACCCATTTGTAAGTCTGTCTAAATCAGTGAAGCCAGTAGGTGTCCCTGTTATCTGATCCTGTCTGTTGTATAGAGCTTCTATCATTTCAAAGGTACTATTTATTATAGAACCGATAGGTTTTATATCACCTTTTATTCTGGATTCTGCAACTGCAAATATTTTTCTTTCAGCCTCATCAAGGAGTTCGTGGATATCTCCAGTATAATTGTAGGCAGATTCTGATATCTCTGTTGTTTTTTCGATGAGCTTTCTTTGAAGAGATTTTTCCCTAACTATGTTAGCGTAATGTACAACATTTGCTGAGTTTGGTAAAATACTTACCAGACCAGTTATATATTCTACCCCTCCAGCTTTATCTATCAGATTTTCATTTGTAAGCCTATCTATTAAAGTTACAATGTCTATAACCCTACCATCTTCGTGTAGAGATAAAATGTTATTCATTATTAGTCTATTATAGGGGACATGAAAATCTTCGCTACTTATAAGATGAATTACTCTATCCAATGCCCTATTATCAAGTATTATCGATGCTAAGACAGCCTGTTCTGCTTCAACACTATATGGTAGGGTTTTATAATTGCTATTCGCCATCTACTCTTAAAGTAAACTCCCCTTTTATTTCCTTATAGAGGTTGACTCTGATTTTGTATTCACCAAGCTCTTTTATGGGATTTTTTAATTCTATCATCTTTTTGTCAATATCAATACCTATCTTTGCAAGCTCCTCAGCTATCTCTGTATTTGTAATTGCTCCAAAAAGTCTACCTTTGTCACCTGCCTTTCTCTTCATTACCACATTTACATCATTGATCTTTTTTGAAAGATTCTTTGCTTCTTCGATCTTATTTTTTTCTAACTCAACTTCTTTTTCCTTTTTTCTCTTCAGATTATTTAAATTTGCTTCTGTAGCCTCTATTGCAAGCTCACTTTTGAAAAGGAAATTACGAGCATACCCCTCCTTTACCTCTTTTACTTCACCAGCCTTTGCAACATTTTTTACATCTTTAAGAAAAATCACTTTCATTCTGCACTACCTCCGATAAGACTTTCTTGATATATCCATATGAATAACCTTTTCTGCAAAAATAAGCAACAGTCTTCTCATTATTTTTGTATTTTAAAAATTTATCCTTGAAAAGTTTTTTAATTCTGGTCTCGTCTGAATACTCTGCCAAATTATCTATCACAGAAATATCAACAGATAGACCTTTTTCATACAATTTCTGTCTTATTAACAAACTACCCCAGCCCATTTCAAATTTTGATTTTACATATTTTTCAAGGAGCTGGTCATCATTTAAGTATTTTAATTCTAATAGTCTATTTATCACAGATAAAACTTCATCAGACCTTCCGGTAAATTTTGAATTCAATTTTTTCTCTAATTCAGCTCTAAAATAATCTTTTTTAGCTAAAAGCTTTATGGCATAATCATATATTTCACTTGTCATCAACGCCCCAGGTATCTGAAGAACTACTGACACCTTTTATTTTCAGTTTGAAATCATCAGGTCTTTTAACATATTTTAGTGCTTCCTCAAGGGTTACCAGATCAGCTTTGTATAGGTCATATAATGATTGATCAAAGCTCTGGGATCCATATACAGATTTACCCTGTTCGACAAAATCGTTTATCATCTGTGTTTTCTCTTTTTCTATTATGCATTCTTTTATGGTTGCCGTATTTATCATAACCTCTACTGCAGGGATCCTTCCTGTCCCATCCTTTTTCATGACCAATCGCATAGATATTATAGCTCTCAATACGGATGCTAGTTGTATCCTTATCTGTTTTTGATGGTATGGTGGAAATATCGATATTATCCTATTTATAGTTTCAGGGGCATCAAGGGTGTGAAGAGTACTCATTACAAGGTGTCCTGTTTCTGCTGCATGTAGTGCAGTTTCTATTGTCTCAAGATCCCTCATTTCACCAACAAGT
>JAIWOA010000081.1 GCA_020217115.1 Calditerrivibrio sp.
ATTACGTCAGGATCCTGTCTCAAAGATCTTTTAAGTGCCTCTGCAAATGTCAATGTGTCTGTCCCTATCTCCCTCTGGGAGATGATAGACTTTTTATCCTTATGCAAAAATTCTATTGGATCCTCTATAGTGATTATATTTACGTCATCATTTGTATTTATATGATCTATCATGGCTGCAAGTGTTGTTGATTTACCGCTACCAGTTGTTCCTGTTACAAGAATAAGTCCTCTCTGTTCTTCAGCAATTTTCTTTAAGATTGATGGAACATTAAGGTTGTCAAGGGCTGGTATTTCGTGTGGTATTGTCCTGAAGACAAGTGCCACTGTTCCCCTCTGTATGTAGGCATTTACCCTGAATCTACCAACACCAGAAACACTGTAGGAAAAATCTGCTTCGTAGGTTTCTTTGAATTTTGCTTTTACATGATTTCCCATAACTGAACTTGCAATTTTCAATGTGTCCTCAGGTGACAATTTTGGGAAATCTATGGAGGATATCAGCTGACCGTTTATTCGAAATATGGGGCTCTTACCAGCCTTTAAATGTATATCAGAGGCTTTTTTTGCAAAAGCTGCTCTAAGTATATCATCAATCATTATACCCTCCTTTTTTTCATAATCTAATTACTCTACAACTGGAGCTAAACCAAGTTTTTTCCTTATCTCTGCTTCTACCTCTTTCATAACTTCAGGGTTGTCTTTTAAATACTGTCTCGCATTCTCTTTCCCCTGACCAATTTTAGTATCTTTATAGCTAAACCATGCTCCAGCTTTGCCAATAATACCTTCATCAACACCCACATCAATTAATATACCCTCTTTTGATACTCCTGTACCAAATAGTATATCAAATTTTGCCTGCTTGAATGGGGGAGCAACTTTATTTTTTACAACTTTGGCAGTTGTCTCACTACCTACACTTTCCTCTTTATCCTTCAATTGAGATCCTCTTTTTACCTCAATTCTTATTGTGGAGTAGAATTTTAGAGCATTCCCCCCCGTTGTGGTTTCAGGGTTGCCGTAGGATATACCTATTTTTTGTCTTGTTTGGTTTATAAATATCATAGCTGTTTTGGATTTGTTAACTATTGCGGTCAATTTTCTCAATGCCTGACTCATAAGTCTTGCCTGCAAACCCATAAAAGAATCCCCCATATCCCCTTCAATTTCAGCTTTTGGAGTAAGGGCAGCCACTGAGTCTATGACAATGATATCTATTGCACCACTTCTTACGAGGGTTTCAGCAATTTCCAGTGCAGCTTCTCCACTGTCTGGTTGACTTACAAAAAGATTATCCACATCTACCCCAATGCTTCTCGCATATATGGGATCCATTGCATGTTCTGCATCTATAAAAGCTGCAACACCTCCAAGTTTTTGAGCTTCTGCAATTATATGAAAAGCCACTGTAGTCTTACCACTCGATTCACTTCCATATATTTCAACGATTCTACCCCTTGGTATACCTCCAACTCCCAGAGCGGCATCAAGGGTAAGTATCCCGGTGGGAATAACTGGTGGCCTTTCAATGGCTTTATCCCCCAGCTTCATTACAGCACCCTTACCAAAATCCTTTTCAATTTTAGATAGTGCTGCTTCAAGAGCCTTTAACTTGTCATTATCCATAAAAAATCCTCCATATTCAGAGCCTAATTAAGAAATTATAATACAAAAAAGATAAAATATCAAAGGTTAATATAGGATTTTTGATTTATGATAAATATAGGAACGAGGGGGGTCGAACCCCTGACCCTTGCGACGTCAACGCAATGCTCTCCCACTGAGCTACGTTCCTATTATGTAGATTATCTACACAAAAATTTGGTGAAATGTCAATAAGTTTTTCATTTACATCCAGCTTTGTATTTCTGAAGTGTCAGACCTTTATGAGCTATCTTTAAAAAAAAGTATGGCAGGTTCCCTATTATATCTTATTCAGTTGATAAAATTATCAATCTGTTAGCAACTCCTCAGCTTCAGTCTGTGGGATACCTTCCACCTCCCTTAATTTTCTGCTTATGGTGTTTGTTTTCTTCTGAGCATCCTCTATTGTGCTTGTAGCCTGCTCTAATTTTGTTTTGACCTTATCTAACACATCTCCAAATTTACTCCACTCTGTTTTTACAGCCCCCAATAATTTCCAGACTTCTCCCGATCTTTTCTGTATTGCGAGGGTTCTAAAACCCATTTGCAGAGAATTTAAAATAGACCAGAGAGTTGTTGGCCCTGCAATTATTACTTTATATGTCCTCTGGATCTCGTTTACCAGATCCCCTCTTCTTAATACCTCCGCAAACAACCCTTCTACTGGAAGGTAAAGTATACCAAAGTCTGTTGTTATCGGTGGATTGATATATTTTGTAGAGATATCCTTTGCAAAGGATCTGATTTTCTGCTCAAGCTGTTTTCCATAAAGTTCAATACCAGCTAAATCGGCATTTTCACTTGCATTGACGAGTCCAGTGTAATCTTCCATTGGAAATTTTGCATCTATGGGTAACCAGACAACTTCTTTGTTGTCATTATTTCTGCCCGGTAGTCTTATGGCAAATTCCACTCTCTCCCCATTATTTTTAGTTGATATATTTTTATCGTATTGTTCAGGAACAAGTACCTGCTCAAGGAGATTTTCAAGCTGAATTTCACCAAAGATACCGCGGGTTTTTACGTTGCTTAGGACCTTTTTAAGATCTCCAACGTTGTTGGCTAAAGCCTGCATCTCTCCAAGCCCTCTATGTACAAGCTCAAGTCTTTCACTCACAATTTTAAAGGAATCTCCAAGCCTCTTCTCAAGAGTTCCCTGTAACTTCTCATCAACTGTTTGTCTCATCTGTTCGAGCTGTTTTGAGTTATCTTCCCTGATTTTTTCTAAACGGTCATCAACAATTCTTTTAAGCCCGTCAAATTTCTGTTCCAATGTATCTGTGAGTTTCATGAGATTAGAAGTTACCTGTTCTAATTTCTCGGTTTGAGATTTACCCATCTCATGGAGTATTTTTGTATTTGATTCAGACATGTTTTTGATAGAGTTTGCTATCTCAATTCTTATTTTTTCAAAACCTGAATCGAAAGTCTCTTTCCAGATGTTAAATCTTTCATTTGTTTCAATGGAAAAGTTTGAGAGGTTTTTGGCAAAGGTATCAAGCTGATCTTTTTGAAATAGACCAATCTCTGATATTTTTTTAGAATTACTTTCAGATAGTTTTTCGAAACTATCAAGCAATTCTTTTCTCTGGACAGAAAAGGTTTTGTCCGTTTCTATACGGGAAAGGCTAAGCTCTTCACGGACTAAATTTGAAAGGAGAGAATCCTTTTTATCTATAGCATCTATACGATCGTTGAGCTTTTTAATTGATTTATAGGTAAAAAATAGAACAGTTAGTATAATTAAGTTTAAAAAAGATATAACAATTGTAGTTAAAATGGGATTCATACTATCTCCTTACTATAATTTTTTTTGTCAGTTTTTTTGTAGGTTTTAAACTATCATCTATAATCTTCTGGATAGTTTTATGGCAACATTTACCCAATGGGTTATTCGCTGTGCAGTTAGGGTTTTTCATTGCTCCAGTTTTTATACAAACATCTCGAACTGTTTTTAACCCAAACTCTTTCACTGCCCTTACAATATCATCCTCTTGAACCTTGCTACAATAGCAAGCATATTTGGGGTATGCATCCTTTTTAAACCAAACTGGTACCCGAATCTGATCTTTAAAAAAGTTAACCCCATGAGGTACACTATAGTAAACCAGATCACAGATAGCATTCAGACAGATTCTATATTCCAAATCCTTTATAAATGTTTTGTATTCATCCTTGACCAGATTCTTTACTGTAATTATCCTTACACTTTCCCCCAATAGATTGCATGCTGGACAATTTTCTCCTTGTTGAAGCATAATTTACCCCATATCAGATTTATACTGTCAATTATCTTCCGCTTAATTTTTAACCTAAGTAATTTTACATATTTTTAAAAACAAAACAACAGATTGATGACATTTGTGGCATACTAAATTTATCGAACTATTTTAAAAGGGGGTTAGTTATGAAAAGAAGAGATTTTCTAAAGGGTGCCCTTGCAAGTTACCTTACTCTTATGGCTGCTTCAGAGGAGGTTTTTGCAAAAACGGCATCGTTGTCTGGAGGAAATGCTAAAGGGGTTGTATTTATAGCAGCAGATGGATGGCCAATGGGTGTAGCAAAAGGTACGATGGAGTTTGTTGAACGTAGATTTAAAGAGGTTAGTCATATTTCCAATCTATTGAGAGATAAAGAAACAAGGATCTTTTTACAGGATACTTCATCATTATCTTCTGTGGTTACTGATTCAGCACCTGCTTCAGTTGCGTGGGGTACTGGTTCGAAGACTGTAAACAGAACTCTTGCTACTTTACCAGATGGGAGAAAACTTACCACTATAATTGAGCTTGCAAAAGCTAAGGGGATGTCCTGTGGAGTTGTAACTACAACGAGATTAACACATGCAACACCGGCTGCATGGTACAGTCACAACTCAAATAGAGATGATGAAGATAATATAGCTATGGATATCCTTAATCTAAAGCTTGATGTTGCTATGGGTGGAGGTGACAGACATTTTAATGCAGAGAAAAGAAAGGATGGTGTAGATCTGTATTCTAAATTTTCTTCAGCTGGCTATAACATATTAAAAAGTAAAAGTGATCTGTTTGCAACAAAAGTAGATGATAGGCCAATACTTGGGGTGTTTAATTCTTCCCATATAAGCTATTTTGTAGATAGGGTAAATGATCAAAAATTGAATGAAAATGAACCTAATTTACCAGAAATGACAGCTGTGGCTCTGGAGAAATTATCGAGAAATAGCAAAGGTTTTGTTCTTCAGATAGAGGCAGGTAGAATAGACCATGCCTGTCATGCAAACGATGCCTATGGTGCCATGATGGATTGTTATGAGATGGATAAGACTATTGCTGTCGTTCTTGAATTTATAAGAAAAAATCCAAATGTTATACTAATTCTCGCTTCAGACCATGGTAATTCTGGTTTTGGTATAAATGGTACAGGGCCAGAGTACAATGATGCCACTGAGGCTCTTTTCAATTACAATAATAAAGCCTCTTTTGAATATATGATCAAAAAGATGAAAAATCAGGATTTAAAAACAGTTAAGGATATCTTTGAAACATACACTATGCAGAAGATTACAGATGAGGAAGCAGAGAGTATCTATAAAAAGTTAGTTGAAAAAAGAACAGTAATTTCAAATGACATATGGTATGAACCAGATGCTACAATGGGTGAAATATTAAGGAAAAGCAATTATGAAGCTGAAAAAGGTGAAAAACTCAAAAAACCTGCAACAGTAAGAAGGGGTAATGTAGGTTTTACTTCCACAAACCACACTGCTGAATATCAACTGGCACTTGTGTATGGTGTAAAATCCTATAAGGGGAAATTACCAAATCTTATCCAAAATACAGATCTTTATCAGGTAATGTGTGATCATCTGGGATTAAATTATAAAAATCCTGTTATGACAGCCTATGGTTCTATGAAATTTGCCAGAGCCATTTCCAACGAAGAATGGTTAAAACATCTCGAACTTCACATATCATGATGGAGATATGTTAAGTTTATAATAGGTTAAATATACCCTGATACTACAAGAGAAAGATCTTTTGTGGTTCAGGGTATAATTTTATAAAAAAATCAAGTTAAAACCTTAATCCCACAGAACGTATTATAAAATATATCATTTGAGATAAGTCTTTACTTGAAAAAGGATGTAATGTTGTGTATATTTATGTTACGAAAAATGCAACAGCATGGTGATATGTTTATAATAAATGAAAAAATGTAAAGTTTTAGGTGTGACATAGGGGACTGATTATCATACCTTAAAGTTTAGCTGTTAGAGGTGAGATATTCTATCTGTGAATGGTAAAAGGAAGGGGAAATTTACCTTATTTAGGGTGTCAAAATATTTCCAGATTAGATTAGAGGAATCCTTATGGATCTTACTTTTATGATAAGATGGAGTAGTTATTTATAGGGCAAAATTATATTGACAAACTGTTTCATATATTATATGACTGATAAATCAGTCAAGAGAGGTGACGATCTATGGATTACTTAAAACAATTTCTTTCTATCGTGATTGCGGTAGCCATTTTATCTGCTGGCTATATATTTTACAAAAAGCTTACCACTCCCCCTTCAAAGGGTACACCTCAGAATCAGATGATGGGTGCTATTCCGGTGGATGTTTACAAAGCTAAAAGTGGAGTTACTATCCCACATAGATTGGAATACCCTTCTAAAACTAAGACATATAGATCGATCGATATTATTGCAAGGGTAAGTGGATATGTTACAAAAATAAATTACAGAGATGGAGAATTTGTAGCTAAAGGTGCAACAATATTTGAGATAGAAGATGGAGTATACGCTGCAAAGGTTAGACAGGCTGAGGCATCTGTGGAGAATCAAAGGGCGATAGTTAAGAAAGCGGAGAGTGAGTTTAACCGTATAAAATCATTATACGAAGAAAAGATAGCAAGCCAGCAGGATTATGAAAATGTCACTGCACAGTATGAATCTTCAAAAGCCTTATTGAAGGGTTTTATTGCACAGCTTGAAATGGCAAAGATCGATCTTGGATACACAAAAGTAAAGTCCCCTATATACGGGGTATTGTCCATAAGAGATGTTGAGGTTGGTTCTTTTGTACAAACTGGAAAAAAACTTGTTACAATTCAGCAGATAAACCCTGTGTATGCCGAATTTTCTGTACCTGATGTGGATAACAAGATGTATGATATTGTGAAACTTGTAAAAGCAGGAAAATTAAAACCTATTGTCGAAGTAAAGAATATTAAATTAGTGGGTGATTTTGATTTTATAGACAGTGTAATTGATCCAAATACATCTACGATAAAGATGAGAGCAGTCTTTAACAACAGAGGAAATTTGATAATGCCGGGTGATTTCATAAGAATTAAGATTGACGGTGTAACGATTAATGAAGGTATAAAAATACCTACAAAGGCGATTATACATACACCGATTGGTTCTATGGTATACATTGTTAATAATGGTCTGGTTGAAGTTAGAAATGTCACTGTTGTTGCCGAGGAAAATGAATATTCTATTGTCGGTCAAGGTTTGAAAGATAACGATAATGTTATCATTAATAATATCATTAAGATAAGACCCGGAGCTCCTGTCAGTATAGATAAGGTAATAAATGGGGAGAGTAGATAATGTTTTCAGAATTTTTCATCAACAGGCCGAGATTTGCTGCTGTTATCTCTATTATCATAGTTATAATTGGCTTAATTGCTATTAAAATATTACCAATTCAGGAATATCCCCGTGTAACTCCCCCTCAAATAATGGTTCAGGCAGTATATCCCGGAGCTGATGCAGATACTGTTGCAAAAACGGTGGCTGCTCCCCTTGAGGATGCAATCAATGGTGTAGAAAATATGATATACATAGTTTCAACAGCATCTTCTACCGGTATGCTTTCAATGAATGTAGTTTTTGACGTTGGCACAGATCCTGCCAGGGCAAATGTAGATGTAAATAACAGGGTGCAGGTTGCTTTAAATAAATTGCCTGAAGATGTTAAAAGACAGGGGGTAAATATTAGAGAAAGGTCTCCAGATCTGTTACAGGTGATCTCTTTTACCTCTGAAAATAATATACATGACAGTTTATGGATCAATAACTTTGTTGCTAATAACGTCATTGATGAATTGAAAAGGATCAAAGGGGTAGGGGATGCAATGATATTTGGCAACAAGGAATATTCCATGAGGGTATGGCTTGAACCAGATAAGCTTGCAAAATATGGATTGACAGCTTCAGATGTAATAAATGCTGTGAGATCTCAGAATATACAGATATCGGCTGGTACATTGGGAGATGAACCAATTAATAGAAATCAAGGATTTACCTATGCACTTACTACGCAGGGTAGGTTAAAAACCCCTGAAGAATTTCAGAATATCATAATAAAGTCAAATTTAGATGGATCATCTTTAAGGCTTGGTGATCTTAGTAGAATTGAGCTTGGAGCTGAAAGGTATATGCTTAAGGGGAGGTTTAATGGTCAGGAGATGGCGCCTGTTGGTATATTTCTATCTCCGGGAGCAAATGCCCTTGAAACTGCAACTGAAGTTGGTAAAACCCTCAAAAGAATATCTGAGAAATTTCCGAAGGATGTGAAATACAAAATATCCTATGATACCACTAAATTTATAAATATTTCAATCAAGGAGGTTATAAAAACACTTTTTGAGGCTCTTTTTTATGTTACCTTAATTCTTTTCCTATTTTTAGGGAATATTAGAGCTACTTTGATACCATCACTTGCTATACCAGTTTCGATTATTGGAACATTTGCAGGGATGTATCTATTGGGTTTTTCTATAAATCTTCTCACCCTTTTTGGACTGATCCTATCTATAGGGCTTGTTGTGGATGATGCTATTATTGTTATAGAAAATACTGAAAGGATATTAAAGTTAGAACCTGATATCTCTGTTAAAAATGCTACAATAAAATCTATGAAGGAGATTCAAAACCCTGTAATTGCAAATGTTCTTGTTCTTTTTGCAGTGTTTATACCTGTTGCATTTATTGGTGGATTTAGCGGTGTCATGTACAAGCAGTTTGCTGTAACAATAGTTATTTCAATGTTTATATCTGGGGTTGTCGCTCTTACACTTACTCCTGCTCTTTGTGTTGTTCTACTTAAAGGTGGAGAAAGTAAACCTATCTATCCGATCAGAAAATTTCATGAACTATTTGATTGGCTTACAGAGAAATTCTCAAAATCGGTACAGCTTACAATCAGGTACGGTTTTTTTAATATATTAATTTTTGCAGGATTGTTAATTTTGACAATGGATATTATAAAAAAGATCCCAACGAACCTTGTGCCAGAGGAGGATAAGGGGGCTCTTATGATAGTATCTTATCTGATGCCAGGATCTTCTCTTCAGAGGAGTGATGAAGTGATGTTGGACGTTACAGATAAGGTTTTAAAAGAGGGTAATTTTGATAGTATTACAACATTGGCAGGTCTTGATCTGTCTGTGTTTGCATTTAAGTCAGATTCTGGCGTCTCCTTTGCAATGCTTAAAGATTGGTCTGAGAGGAGAGGAAGAGATCAATCCTCCTTTGCAATTGTTCAGAAATTAATGGGTGTATTTTCTCAAAATAAGGAAGCTCTGATATTTCCATTAAATCCTCCACCGATAATGGGTATGAGTAATACTGGAGGTTTTGAAATATATATTCAGGATAGAACTGCTGCTGATCCTCAGGTTTTGGGTAAGTATGTTCAGGAGATTGTACAGAAGGGGAATCAAAGAGCTGAGCTTATGCTTGTTAGGACAAATTTTAATCCAAATGTGCCGCAGATAATGGTTAATGTTGATAGGGAAAAGGCAAAGTCATTGGGGGTTGAGGTAAGTGATATTTATGCCACACTTGGAGCTACCCTTGGGACATATTATATAAATGATTTTAATATGTACGGAAAAACCTACCATGTAAATTTACAGGTTGATGGGGAATTTAGGGAAAACTTTGAAGATTTTAAACATATATTCGTTAAAAGCTCTTCCGGTAGTATGATCCCTGTAAGTACCCTTGTTAATATAGAGAAAAAAGTGGGACCGAGTGTAATCCAGAGATTTAATATGTTTAATGCTGCTCAGATCACAGGGCAACCAAAGCCTGGTTACAGTTCTGGGGATGCAATAAAGGCAATAGAGGATGTGGCAAAGGAAGTTTTACCCAATGGTTATACGATAGCCTATTCTGGTACAACTTATCAGGAGAAAAAACTCTCAGATAAGGGTAATAATGCAGTATGGTATGCTTTATTATTCATCTTTTTGATACTGGTGGCTCTTTACGAAAGCTGGACGCTGCCTATAGTTATTCTTATGACTGTTCCGATAGCTGTTCTTGGTGCTTCAGGTTCAGTATTCTTTAGAGGTCTGGCAAATAATGTATACTTTCAGGTTGGTTTGATTACATTGATAGGTTTGACTGCCAAAAATGCTATTTTAATAGTTGAATTTGCACAACAAAAATTAAAGGAAGGTGGAGATCTTTTACAGGCAGCTATAGATGGTGCTAAGGTACGTTTCAGACCGATTATGATGACATCCCTTACATTTATACTTGGAGCTTTACCCCTTGCAATTAGTAGTGGGGCTGGTGCCAATAGCAGGATTATAATAGGGACTACAGTTGTAGGAGGGATGATTTTGGTTACGTTTATTGGTATATTTTATGTTCCCCTCTTTTATTATATTTTGATGAAGCTGAGGCATTTATTCAGGAAGTTTGCTGGCAAGAGTGCTGTTGCTATGATATTTTTGATATTTTTAATAACAGGTTGTTCTTTTACTCCTGAGCTAAAGTTAAAAGAGCCACCGATACCTGAAAAGATAGATAGTACTACTGATATGGCTGATGATATAAAAATTGATATTGATTGGTGGAAGAAGTTTAATGATGAGAATTTAAATAGGGTAGTTAGAGAGGTTTTAGAAAACAACAAGGATATAAAATTGGCTACAATGAGGGTTTCTCTGGCACTTGCCAATCTTGGTATTGAGGATTCATATTTATATCCTTCTATAAGTGGTAATGCAGGAGCTGGCAGGAATAGTGTTAGTAAAGAGGTATCTCCCTATAAGGGCAGTATACTTAATAATTATAATATAGGGGGTGTTGTATCCTATGAAATAGATTTCTGGGGTAAGATCAAAGCACAAAAGGCTTCTGCAGTAAATCTTTATAACAGTTCAATTTATGATAAAAAGGTTGCTATGATATCTGCAGTTTCCACTGCCGTGAATCTATATTTATCTATATTAGCTACCAGAAATCAGATGGAAATAACTGAAAAATTTATTCATACCTATGAGGATACCTACAAATTTAGAAAAGTACAGTACGAACATGGTTTGATAAGTGATTATCTGCTGGAGAATACAAAGGTTGCTCTTTTAAATGCCCAATCCCAGCTAACTAATTTAAAAGATAATCTTGTAAAACTCAATAGTAATCTTTCAATAATCATGGGGAGAGATCCAAAGGATCTGTTTGAAAAGGGGATATTGGTAAATGGCAGATTACCTGAAAATTTATTGATACCACCTATCTCTTCACAGATACTCCTTCAGAGACCTGACATCATGTCAGCTCTGGAAAGGGTAAAAGCTTCAAACTTTCTAATCGGGGCAGCAAAATCTCTTTACTATCCCAGCATAAGTCTTACAGGTTCTATTGGGTTTGCAAGTAATGAACTTGACAATCTGATGAGATTTTCCGCAAATTTCTGGAATATTGGATCTATTCTTTATGTACCGATCTTTGATTTTGGAAAGATCAAAAACACGGTAAAGAAGAGTGAGATAAATTTAGATATTGCAATAAATGATTATGAGAAGATCGTGCAAAATGCTTTCAAAGAGGTATATGATATCTTAAACAGGATAAAGTCTTTAAAGGAGAAAAAGAGTTATAAGATTGATGAGATAAGCAGTATAGAAAAGCTTGTTAATCGGTCTAAACGGGAGTATGAAGTTGGAAGAATTTCAATTTTTGAGGTTCATGAGTATGAAAGAAACCTTTTGAATAAGAGACTGGAACTTGTTGCTATCGATCTGGATATTTTAAGTTCATATGTTCAATTTTACAAAGCTATAGGTGCTGGTGGTTTTGAAGAATAGGGGG
>JAIWOA010000166.1 GCA_020217115.1 Calditerrivibrio sp.
TTAAATTTTATCCCTGTGGATGGGAGGGGTTCAATTAAGGAGATCAACGGGGTCACAGTTATAGATGACACATACAATGCAGGGTTTGAAGCTATGGTAAGCTCTATTAGAAACCTTTCTAAAATGGAGGGTAAAAATAAGATAGCAATACTTGGAGAGATGGCTGAAATTGATGGTTTTGAAAATTATCTCTATGGGAAACTTTATGATGTTGTTTCAGGTGCAAAAGATATCAATTTCATGCTATGTGGCAAACAATTTGAAAAGTTTAGAGAACTTGATAATGTTAAATTTTTTGAAAATAAAGAGGATTTTATAAACAGTGCCGTAAAAATAGAACGTGGAATATACCTTGTGAAAGCCTCGAGGGGTAAAAAGTTTGAAGATGTTGTTGATAAAATAATGAAGGAGGCTTCCCTTGTTATATAATTTATTATACCCACTTAGTGAATATTTTTCGATTTTTAACGTATTTAAATACATAACTTTTAGAACAGCTTATGCAATAATTACTGCACTGGTAATAAGTCTTTTCATAACTCCGATTCTTATAAAGATTTTGAAGCATCTCCAATTATCTCAAAAGACTAAGGGGTATGAGCCTGAAAGACACAAAGTAAAAGAGGGTACACCTACGATGGGTGGTCTGGGTATACTTTTGTCAGCTTTGATTTCAACTCTTCTATGGGCAGATCTGAGGAATATTTACATTTGGGTTATTGTTTTTGTGATGTTTGGGACAGGTTTGATAGGGTTTTTCGATGATTACATAAAAACGATTAAGAAGAACCCTGAGGGTTTGCATCCAAGGGGGAAATTTTGGGGTCAGGTTGTTGTAGGTACTATTGCTGTTGTAGCTATACACTTTGTTGATAAATCGGGATATTCAAGTAAACTGGCATTCCCATTTTTCAAGAATCTTATTCTGGATCTTGGATATTTTTATATTCTTTTTGGGATATTTATCATTGTGGGGACATCGAATGCAGTGAATCTTACCGATGGTCTTGATGGTCTTGCAATAATGCCTACTGTAATAGCCTTTGGTACATTTATCATATTTGCCTATGTGACAGGGCATGCAAAGATATCAGCATATTTACAGATTATAAATGTTCAGGGTGCAGGTGAAGTGTCAGTTTTTTGTGGAGCAATGGTTGGCGCAGGTTTAGGTTTTTTATGGTTTAATGCTTATCCAGCATCCCTATTTATGGGGGATGTGGGGAGTCTTCCCCTTGGAGCAACACTTGGGACAGTTGCTATTATAACAAAACATGAGATTGTTCTGGCAATTGTTGGCGGAGTTTTTGTGCTGGAAACAATTTCTGTTATGTTACAGGTTGGTTTCTTTAAAATGACAAAAGGTAAGCGACTTTTCAGAATGGCTCCTATACATCACCATTTTGAGTTAAAGGGTTGGAGTGAACCTAAGATAATTGTGAGGTTCTGGATTATATCATTTATACTTGCACTTATAGCTTTGAGTACATTAAAGTTGAGGTAATGATGAAGGTTGCAATATTGGGATATGGTAAAAGTGGAAAGGCTGCAGAGAAACTTTTAAAGTTGAAAAATATATCTTTGATAGATATATTTGACGATAAAATTGAAGGATTTAGAGATATAAAAGAGATTGACTGTGACTATGATCTTT
This sequence comes from Calditerrivibrio sp., assembly GCA_020217115.1. Taxonomy (GTDB): domain Bacteria; phylum Chrysiogenota; class Deferribacteres; order Deferribacterales; family Calditerrivibrionaceae; genus Calditerrivibrio. The sequence continues at coordinate 1,655 of JAIWOA010000166.1, forward strand.
TTGTAGTTAGCCCTGGTATAGATCTTAAAAAAATTGATCTTCCGAAGAGTAAAATAACCAGTGAATTAGAACTTGCAATGGAAAATATAAAAGATAAAAAGATACTGGGGATAACCGGCACAAATGGGAAGTCAACGATAACTTTTTTGACAAGTCAGATACTAAACAATGCAGGCTTTAAAGCGAGTTATTGTGGTAATATTGGAAAAACTCTTGGCGATACATATTTGGAAGAAAATCCGGATATTTACGTTCTTGAAATGAGCTCATTCCAGATAGATCTATTGAATAAGTTTAATTTATACTCTGCCTGTATTTCAAATATAACTCCAGATCACCTTGATAGATATGGTAGCATGGAAGATTACATCTTTTCTAAGAAGAGAATAGCTGATTTTGTGGAGGGGAAATTATTTATAGAGGAGAATGAGTGGAATAAATATTTTACAAGTTGTAAAAATTTAGTATATATTGATCCAGATCTTAAAAAATATCCTGTCTTTGAAAATTCAATGTTAAAATTTTCTGACTTTTATCTGGATATCTCTAAGTTCAAACTTTTTGGTTTTCATAATATTGTAAATCTTGCCTTTTCCATGTTACTTGCCAATGAGGTAGCAGATTTTAAAGGGGATGTTACAGATTATATAGAAAATTTGCAGGCTCTTGAACACAGGTGTGAGTTTACAGTTGAAATAGATGGGGTTAGATATATAAATGATTCTAAAGGGACAAATGTAGATTCAACACTTACAGCACTGAAAAGCTCCGAATATCCAACTACTCTTCTGTTGGGAGGGAAGGATAAAAATGGGGATTTTACCATTTTGTCAGATGAGATAAATAAAAAGGTTACTAATGTAATCTGTTTTGGAGCAGCTGGTGAGAAGATATTTTCAATGTTGAGGGATCGCATAAGTTGTAATATTGAGAAGGTACCTACTTTAAGGGATGCCATAGATAGGAGCATGGAGATAACAAAGATTGGAACTGTGCTGTTTTCTCCAGCTTGTGCAAGTTTTGATGAATTTAATAATTTTGAAGAGAGAGGTAGGTTTTTTAAAAGCTACCTTCTTTCTAAAAGGGTATAAATGGTTACTTTCAGGGATGAACGAGTCAGAATAATGTTGATAGTATTTACATTCATTATACTTGGTTTACTTTATGTCTATTCCATAGGTGCATTGCAAGCCCACAGGATAGGCAAAATGGAGTATTTTTTCCTTTTTAAGCAGTTGACATCTGCGATTATAGGTTTTTTTGCCATGTACGTAGCATATAGAACCCCCCTTGAGAATTATAGAAAGTATATAGTGCTTTTGTATGTTCTAACACTTATTATGCTTGTTTTAGTATTTTTCTTCAACCCTGTTAATGGGGCGAATCGCTGGATACCTATGCCAATATTTAGTTTCCAGCCATCAGAAATAGCAAAAATAGTTGTCATATTTTATCTTGCTCACTACCTTGATAAAAAAGAGGATAAAATTCAGCAGTTTTCAAGGGGTATTTTCCCTGCCAGTGTCATGATCGGCTTTATGGC
>JAIWOA010000167.1 GCA_020217115.1 Calditerrivibrio sp.
AGCTGCATCGGTTAATTCCAATTGTTCTACTGCCTCACACACTGTCCTGTATAACATCTCGCAGTTTCTACAACCGGTGCCAAGAACTTTAATATTCATAAAACCTCCTATTTACACAATATATTTTTATTTTCACAACAATCTGTTTCAAATTGTATTGTTACATGGTTTATATTATACGTTTTCAATATATTTTCAACCTTATCCCTTATTTCTGAAGTCTTACTAAGCATCATATCCTTTAGGTCTATGTGCATTTCAATAAATATATCTTTCTCCCCTATACTCCAGAGGTGAATATGATGAACATTTATAACCTCATCTATCTTCTCTACATTATTTTTAATATCATCCAGAGATATACCTGATGGGGCACCCTCCATAAGAATATGTACAGAGTTTTTCAATATTTCATAGCTTTCTTTTAGAACATATAAACCTATTAATATCGTAAGCGTAGGGTCAATCCAATAGATTTTAAAGTATATTATACCTATAGCACCTAATATTACAGCTACAGAAGAGACAGCATCAGATAGCATATGCAAATATGCTGATTTGATATTCATGCTCTCTTTAGAATCAGACTCTAATAAAAATATTGAAAGTAAATTGCCCAAAAGACCTATAATTGCAATTATTAACATAACATTGCCAGATATCGGCTCTGGATTGTAGAATTTTTTAATAGCTTCATAGAAAAGATATATTGATACACCTACAAGAACAGCTGAATTAAGCAAAGCAGCCATTATCTCTGCTCTTTTTAAACCAAAGGTATGTTTTAAATTATTATTCTTTTTACCCAACTGTATTGCAATATAGCTTATAACTACAGCTATAGCATCTGAAAAGTTATGTAATGCATCTGAAATAAGTGACAGGCTTCCAGATATTATACCGCCAACAATCTCCGAAATAGTAATGATAAAATTCAGCACAATTACCCAAAAAAGCTTTTTTCCAGATATATTACCTAAATCTCCATGGTGGTGAGAGTGACTATGGTCATGATCATCTCCATGATTGTGACCATGGGAAAATTTAGAAAGGTCATTATATTTTTTCTCGGCAGTTATTTTATCGTTATCTTTTTGATCTGACATAAATGCACCTTAAAATAAGTAGCCGTAAATTATTCCGGCCAACGTTGACATAACAATAACAAGCAATACATAAACAACTGTCTTTTTAGTACCTATTACACTTCTTATTACCAGCATATTTGGTAAACTAAGAGCAGGTCCTGAAAGTAAAAGTGCCAGAGCAGGCCCTTTCCCCATACCAGCTCCCATGAGCCCTTGTAATATTGGAATCTCTGTCAAAGTAGCAAAATACATAAAGGCTCCAACTACAGAGGCAAAAAGATTTGAAAACAGTGAATTGCCTCCAACAAGTGATTCAACATATATAGAAGGAACAATACCTTCGTGTCCTGGCCTGCCAAGTAAAAATCCAGCTACTAAAACACCTATAAAAAGTAAAGGGATAATCTGTTTTGCATAGACCCAAGTTTCGTCCATCCATGAAATATTCTCATCTTTAGTCATAGTCGTAAAAGCACTCACAATTACAGAGATAAGGGATAAAGCTGTCAATATCCATTTATTATGGTAAATAATAGCAAATAACGTCCCTTCATTTAAAGGTTTTGCCCATGTAGCAAATAATAATACACCCACAAGGGAGATAAAAAACATTATGGTCTTTAATGGTGAACCAGATGAATTATTTGATAAATTGACCTTTGCTTGAGAAATAGCTGTCTGCCTATTTTGTTCATCCTTTCTAAATATTATAGTCATAATAAGCCCTATCACAAGAGAAAACGATATAGCTCCTATTGCTCTTGCAATACCCATCTCTGCACCCAACACCCTTGCAGTGAGAACAATTGCAAGAATATTAATGGCTGGCCCAGAATATACAAATGCTATTGCAGGTCCAAGACCAGCACCCCTTGAATATATACCAGTAAATAAAGGTAAAATAGTACAGGAGCATACAGCCAGTATCGTACCTGACACAGATGCAACACCATAGGAAACTATCTTCTTTGCACCTGCACCAAAATACCTTATAAAAGATGCTTGAGAAACTTTTACACTTATAGCACCAGCGATAAAAAGAGCTGGAATAAGACAGGTAAGCGTATGCTCCCTCACATAATCCTGTAGCATATAAAAGCCTTCTAATATAGCTCCACTAACTCTTGGGGTATCAAAGGGAACAAAATAAACATAAAGGAAGATACCTAATAGCATTAAAAATTTGTTAAACTCTTTCATAAAATCACCTCTTGTATATTTCACAAAAAGAAATATATATAGTGCAATGGAAATGTCAAGATATTTCTATAATTATAGAAATATAATAATGTGAGGCAGTAGTGGACAAGTTTAAGAAAATTGTAACCGTTTTAAAAGCACTTTCTGATGAAAATAGGCTCAGGATAGCCATTATGCTTTCAGAAAGGCCGATGTGTGTATGTGAAATAAATGATGTCCTACACATAGCACTTTCAACAATTTCAGCACATTTAAAAACACTGAAATATGCTGGCATAATATGTGATAGCAAAGATGGTAGGTGGATTGAATACCGCATTGTCCCTGACGAATATATTTTAGAATTAATTCATAACATAAAAAAAGAATTAAAAGATTCCGATATTATAAAACATGACCTTGAAAAAATCAGAAAAATAGATAAATTCTCTTGCACTAATATTTAATAATTTTATGATTTTGCTTATCTGCACAATTTAAAGAATTTATAGAAGAAATTACGATATTGACTAACATGTTGGAATTCAATGTATGATTTTTAATATGTGGTTACTATTTTAAAATGTCACACTTAATTCCTATAAGGAAAAAAAAATGCGACATTTCAAAGTAGTAATAAAATGTGACTTGACAATAGTAATAACACTACTTTTTTAGTTTGTTTGATTTACATAATATTGCATCAAAAACTCTGTTTAAAATGCTCCTTAGCTGATAAGTCTTATAGGAACTATCTTTTAAATCTAAAAAGTTAGTAACTTTTGAATATACAATTAAAGGCAATTTATAATCTTCTGGATCTTCGGTTCCATGTTCTTTTTCATGTCCAGAATGGTCACTTGTAACAATGATTGTAGATTTATCTAA
>JAIWOA010000082.1 GCA_020217115.1 Calditerrivibrio sp.
AGTTGGAATAAAATTTCATTGACAAATATAAAATAGTGTGTTAATTTTGAAGAAATAATAAAAGTAGGAGTTTAATTTAATGATTATAAACCTACAGGAAGACAAGGATAATAAATTATACGATGTTTTATCCAAGTCCGAACCTTTTTCATATCTTTCAAATGATGAAATAAAATATTTTTTAGATAAAGCTTCAATTAAAAAGTATAAGAAAGGTGAACTTCTTGTAGGAAAGGGTGAGCAGGTAGAAAAAGTTGTTAGGTTAGTTGTAGAGGGGAGTGCTAAGGTATTTGTTATTGCTGAAACAGGTGATGAGGTTGTCATAGATTATAGGAGTGTAGGTGATATCATAGGGTTACTTTCGATTGCCACTGAAGATGTTTCTCTTGTTAATGTTGTTGTAGTCGATGATATAATATGTTATGAGCTCGATAAAAAAGACCTTTACCATCTTTTTTTCTTAAATAATAGGTTTCTTGATGGATTTTTGACGATATATGTAAAAAAATATCTCACAAAGTTTAGTGTCGAATTCAAAGAGAATGCTCTTTATTATGGTAGTATAGATAGAATGTTTTTTACCTCTCTTGTTTCTTACGTCACAAGGATAGACTATCCAAAAATAACAAAGGGTAAATCGATTGTTGAAGCTGCAAAAATTATGGTTGATAAGGATTATAGTGCCGTAGTGGTTGTTGATAATGGAGTGCCATCTGGTATAATTACTGATAAAGATTTTAGAAAAAAGATTATATCAAAATCTGTTGATTATGATACAGAGGTTGATAAAATAATGAGTTTCCCTGTGCATACTATAGAATCTGATTCTACATGCTTTGAAGCTATCATAAGAATGATTGCTTTAAATGTTAATCATCTTGTTGTTATGGATGGACAGGATATTTTTGGTATCATAGATAGTGAATCACTTATGAATTTACAGTCCTCATCTCCCCTTGCTTTTGCTAAGGAGATAGAGCTTAAAGAAGATATTGAAGATCTTTCTACGGTAGCAACTAAGGTTATTAATATATCAGCTACTATGTATAGAAATGGATTAAGAGCTGAAAATATTACAAAGATCGTCTCGGAATTGAATGATAGATTGTTAAGGAGGATTCTTGACATTGGAATTGCCAGGTTTGGAGAACCTCCGGTTAGTTTCTGCTGGATTGCAATGGGAAGTGAGGGGAGAAAGGAGCAAACTTTTAAAACTGACCAGGACAATGGTTTGATATATAAAGATATACCAGAAGGTATAGATAAACAAAGGGTTGTTGGATATTTTAAAGATCTATCAGAGTTTGTGAATAATTCCCTTATTGAATGTGGTTTCCCTCCATGTCCAGGAAATTATATGGCAAAGAATCCTGAATGGTGTCAGCCGCTATCTGTTTGGAAAAAATATTTTGACAAATTTTTTGCCACTCCTACTTCTGATGCTGTGCTCAAAGGGCAGATCATATTTGATTTTAGGGGTGTATACGGTGATAAGAATCTCGCATATGAATTGAGAAATCACATAAATTTGATAAAAAATAAGTCACTTTTTATGAACTTTATGGCAAAAGGGCTTGTAAATTATGGTTCTCCTCTTACTTTTTTTGGATCTTTTGTTACAGATAAAATGGAAGATGGAAAGGAATGTTTTGATATCAAAAAGAGAATATTGGCTCCTTTGGTTGGTATTGTAAGACTCTTTGCGATTGAAGAAGGGTTGATGAGTCTATCGACTATAGAGAGGATTAATGATCTTGTTAGGGTAAGAAATAAGGTAGTTTTGGATAACTACAGGGAGTTAGAGCAGTCATTCAATTTTCTGTTGGATCTAAGAATGAAAAATCAGATTTATCAGTATATATCGGGAGTAGATGTTAATAACCTAATATTCATAGATGATCTAAGTGGTATAGAGAACAGGCAGTTGAAGCTTGCTTGTCAGCTTTTGGAGAAGCTTCAAGATATTTTGAAAAAAAGGTATGGTTTGTAGGATTATGGTCTATATTGGCCATAAATAACAATAAAAGGAGGTCTTATGAGTACAGAGGAAAAACTGAAAATGTATTGGAAGGAGAATTTAAAAGTTATTTCAATCCTTCTAATAGTTTGGTTTGTTGTGTCTTATGTCTGTGGTATTTTGATAGCTGATGGTCTTGATAATATCAAGATTGCTGGATTTAAGCTTGGTTTCTGGTTTGCTAATCAGGGTTCTGAAGTAATTTTTGTTATACTTATCTATGTTTATGTTAAATGGATGAATGCCATAGATAAGAAATATGATGTTCATGAAGATTAATGGGAGGTTGTAGATGAGTATATTAGCTTGGACTTGGATTATAGTTGGACTTAGTTTTGTTCTTTATATAGGTATTGCAATATGGTCAAGAGCTGCTTCTACAGGTGAGTTTTATGTTGCTGAAAAACAGGTACATCCAATAGCAAACGGTATGGCTACAGCTGCTGACTGGATGTCTGCTGCTTCTTTTATCTCTATGGCCGGTCTTATATCTTTCATGGGTCGTGATGGTTCAATGTATCTTATGGGTTGGACTGGTGGTTACGTTTTACTTGCATTACTATTAGCACCATACCTTAGAAAGTATGGTAAATTTACAGTTCCTCAATTTGTTGGAGATAGATATTATTCTAATACTGCAAGGGTAGTTGCTCTTCTTTGTGCAATATTTGTCTCTTTTACATACGTTGCAGGTCAGATGAGGGGTGTTGGTATAGTTTTTTCAAGGTTCCTTGAAGTAAGTATTAACACTGGTGTTATTATAGGGATGTGTATAGTTTTCTTTTATGCGGTTTTAGGTGGTATGAAAGGTATTACTTATACACAGGTTGCTCAGTACGTTGTTTTGATAATTGCTTACATGGTCCCAGCTATCTTCATATCTATTATGATTACAGGTAATCCTATCCCTCAGCTTGGTTATGGTTCGTCTATTTCTGCAGGTGGAGCACAAATTTTAGGACAGGGGCAAGGTGTATATGTTTTGGACCTTCTTGACAAAATACAGACTGATTTAGGGTTTAAAGCCTACACTGCTGGCCAGAAGCCAATGATAGATGTATTTTTTATAACATTCGCTCTTATGGTTGGAACAGCTGGTCTCCCACACGTTATCATAAGATTTTTTACTGTTCCAAAGGTTAGAGATGCAAGAAGTTCTGCTGGTTGGGCTCTTCTTTTTATTGCTATTCTTTATACAACTGCTCCAGCTGTTGCAGCCTTTGCAAGGACAAACTTCTTATTGACAATTAACAATAAATCTTATGCAGAAGCCCCAAGCTGGTTTAAAAACTGGGAAAAAACTAAGCTTGTCGGATTCCAGGACAAAGCTATTTATGAAAATGCAGAAGGTAAAAAGATTGGTGTTTACAAATCAAAAGATGGTGCCCTTAAGTATAAAGATGGGAAAGATGAAAAAGATTTTAATGCTGAAGGTATGAAGCTTGTAAAAGATTTTGATGGGATAATGACAATCTCAAAAGATGCTGCAATAAACGAAGTGAATGTTGATAGAGATATTATGGTCCTTGCAAACCCAGAGATTGCTAAGCTTCCAGCATGGGTTGTTGCCCTTGTTGCTGCTGGTGGTCTTGCAGCTGCTCTCTCAACAGCAGCTGGTCTCCTCCTTGTTATTTCTGCTGCTATTTCTCACGATCTTATTAAAGGTGTCCTTATTCCAGACATTTCAGAGAAAGGTGAGCTGGTTTGGGCAAGGATTGCTGCAGGTTTTGCAGTTGTAGTGGCAGGTTATTTTGGTATTAATCCTCCAGGATTTGTTGCTCAGGTTGTGGCATTTGCGTTTGGTCTTGCTGCAGCTTCTTTCTTCCCTATCATTATACTTGGAGTATTCTGGAAAAGGGCAACTAAGGAAGGTGCAATTGCTGGTATGCTTGTGGGTATAGTTTTCACAGCATGGTACATTATTTACTTTAGATTTATCAATACTGATCCTAAGGGCTGGTGGTTTGGAATATCTCCAGAGGGTATAGGAACTCTTGGAATGATATTCAACTTCTTAGTAATGTGGGTAGTATCTATGATGACAAAAGAACCACCAAAAGATGTTCAAGATATGGTTGAAAGTGTTCGTTATCCAAAAGAAGCATAATTTACAGAGGGGGGCAACCCCCTTTTTTATTTTTTTATATTCTTAGTAATTTTTCATTCAGTTTTTTTTATCTGTTTAGGTTCATTGATCTTTACAAAATTTACACCTGTTTTATATCTTTTACCTTACATTTACTAAAATAATGTTATAATTATATTAAGGTCAATAAACCAAGGAGGTATTAGTTTATGAAAAAAGTTTTACTATTAAGTTTGAGCTTCCTTTTGGTTATGTTTAGTGGTAGCCTGTTCGCTGCAAAAGCTCCTGCTAAAGATGCTAAAGGTGCTCCAGATTACACCAAGGTTGTTTCAAAGGGTGTAGATTACAACCAGTGTTATGAATGTCACGACACTATAAAAGAGCTGCGTGGCATGGGTAAACACTCAAAACTTGCCTGTGAAAACTGCCATGGAAATATTGAGGCACATTTAAAGGAACCTACAAATCATCCAACAGTTTTTACAGAATGGCAAGCCTGTGGCAAATGTCATAAGGAACAATTTGAATCTTTTATGCAGGTTAGTAAACATAGACCTGCAAGGGATGAAAAATCTCAACTTACTGGTAGAGCACCAAATCCATTCTGGGATAAGCTTATGATGGGGCATGGGTTCACAAAAGAGCATGCTACCACAAGAAGTCACCCTTTTATGTTACTTGATCAGGTACTGGTTGACAGAGCTGCTGGTGGAAGATTTCAGCCAAAGAATGGTTGGATGTATGTAAATGAAGGTCCTAAAAAGATATGGGATGTTATTGTGGATACCCAACCAGGTAGTGATCATAAAGCATTTATGAAACAGACTGCTGCAGCTGTTAACCCTGTTTGTTTTCAATGTAAAACACAGGATCATATTTTAGATTGGGCTTATTTAGGAGATCCAAACACATCAGCACCTTTCAATAGAAAAAGTAATCCTACTGCAATGATACAGACTAAAAAGATCCAGCATGGACTTAATTGCTACCAGTGTCATGATCCTCATGCTGCAAAACCAAGAATAGTAAGGGATGGTTTAATAGCTGCTCTTACACGTCCAGAAGCAGATACTTTGTGGCACAAAGATCCTAAAAGAACTAACATCAAAGTTATAGATATGGGTATGAGGGGTTATACAAGAAAGATTGCAATTCTTGAAAAATATGACACAAGATTGCAATGTGGACAGTGCCATGTGGAATATGTATGTAATCCTGGTTCTGAAAGGACTACAGGTAAGGCTGTTGGTTACGACAGTGAGCTTACAAACCATTTCCCATATAAAGATGTATTACAGCTGTATGATCACTACGTAAACAAGATCAATTTCACAGATTATATTCACCCACTTACAGGTGCTAAGCTTGTTAAAATGCAACACCCAGAATCAGAAACATTCTATAACTCAAAACATGCTAAAGCAGGTTTAGGATGTGATACATGTCACACTCCAAAAGTTAAAGACAAAAAGACTGGTAAAGTTTATACTTCTCACTTTGCTGTAACACCTAAACATGATATAAAAGCATCATGTTTGACTGGCAAATGTCATGAAGGTTGGACAGAAAAGGATGCAGTATATGCAATAGATTCTGTAAAAGCTTACATAAAAGGGAAGATGAGAAAATCTGAGTTTTGGCTTTCTGTTCTTATAGATAAGATTGTAGAAGGTAAAAATGCAGATCTCCCAGCTGATGTTATCGCAAAAGCTCAAGATTATCATGTTAAAGCTCATATTCTGTGGGAGTACTGGACAGCTGAAAACTCAGATGGTTTCCATAACCCAGATATGGCTCGTGAATCACTTGCTCAATCTATAGATGCTTCAATGGCAGGTGTAAAACTTATTGATGAAGCATTGAAGGCCAAAAAAGCCGCTGCACAAGCAGCAAAGTGATATTTAAAAAAGTAATATTTGAAAAAAGGGGGATTACTCCCCCTTTTTTCTTGATAATGATTGAATTTTTGTTTATAACTTTATTCAGGATAGAATATGTTAAAAAAAATACTGAATTTTTTCAGCTCAATTAAATTAGCCCTTGTTTTGTTTCTAATTTTAGGTTTAACCTCTGGATTTGGTTCTTTCGTTTCGGCATCAAAACCTGATTCAGGTGTTTTAGGTTTTTTTGTGAATATAACAGGGAAAAGTCATCAGGAGGTAATTTCTCTATTTTCAAAAATAGGAATTCTCGATATATATCACTCATACTTTTTTATATCAGTTCTCATACTTTTTTCTGTTAATCTTGCAGTATGTACGATTAATAGGCTTCCATCAATTATATCAATCTTAAAAAAAGATTTAGAAGTTAATAGGTCTATTTTTTATAAAGTGTCTAATGAGAATGTCAATCTTAATATACCAATAAATAAAGTTGAAGAAATATTAGATAAAAAGCTAAGAGGTTTTTCAAAAGTAGAAGAAAAGGATGGTAATTTCATATATATTACAGCGGAAAGGGGGAGACTAAGCAGACTTGGTGTTCATATAGTTCATCTGGGTGTATTTTTAATAATTATTGCCGGTATATTTGGGGGTATTTTTGGATACTCAGGTAACATGGGAGTTATGGAGGGGGATACTGATAATGTAGTTATTTTGAAAGACAACAAAACGGTAACACTCCCCTTTAAAATAAAGTTAGAAAATTTTTATTTAACTTATTACGACAATACAACTAAGCCAAAGGAATATTCATCGGATCTTGTCATAATTGACGATGGTCCTGATAAACAGTTTAAAGTAAGTTCCAATAGACCCATTAAATATAAGAATATTAGAATTTATCAGGCAAGTTATGGTTTTTATCCATCTAAGGATGTTAAGTTTATATTTGATCTGAGGATAAATGATCTTATTAAAAGAATCTCTGTATCGATGGATGAGGAATACCGTGTTGATCAAAGTTTGAGTTTTTCGGTAAGGGATTTTGCTCCTTCATTGAGTATAGATCCTCAGGGTAGGTTGATAAATTTAAATGATATGATGATAAATCCTGCAGTAATAGTTGAGTTCTCTATTGATGGGGATGTAAAAGGAAGTGTACCGATATTGGCAAATTATCCTGATACTGGTAAGTTTGATAAGTTTGAATTGAGATTTATAAAGGCGTATGGTGTACAGTTTTCAGTTTTTTCGGTCAATTATAACCCATTTTTATGGCTTGTATATATCGGTTTCATATTTCTGTCTATAGGTATGATTATCGCCTTTTTGCAGGAGCATCAGATTTTATATATAAAATTGACAGATAGTGGAGATAGCACATTTATTGAAATTAAAGGGTATAGACATAGATTTAAAAAAGAGGTAGGGAAGATGCTTTCTGATGTAATGGCTATTTTCGATAATGTCAATTAGAAATGATTTTACTTGCTTGTAAGTAATTAATTATGGAGATTTATCTATGAATGATGCAATATTTTTTGGTTTTACGTCAATATGTTACATGTTATCTATGGTTTTTTATATAGTATATCTTATTTATAAAAAAGATGTTGTTGGAAGAGTAGCATCTTATTTGGCTTATTTTGGTTTTTTCCTCCACAGTATCGGTTTTTTGGTTCGATGGTATAAATTTTCTTTTTCATTTTCTTTACCATTATCTCAATCGATACCTATAACTAATCTCTACGAATCGCTACTTTTTTTTGCATGGTGTATAATTTTGGGAAATATATTTATTGAGCTAAGATTTAAAACCAGATTATTTGGATTTCTAATTACGGCAATTGCAGGGATGGCAATAGCTTTTGTTGATGCTATAGGTGCTAATAAAATTGTTCAGCCTATTCTGCCTGCCCTTAAAAGTAATTGGCTTCTGGCACATGCTTCATTGAGTTTTGTAGCCTATGCAGCTTTTTCCCTATCCTTTGCTGCTTCTATACTTAATCTCGCTTTTAATATAACTGATAAGAGAAATAAGATCTATACATTCTGGGTATTTTCTCTATCTATCTTTATTTATACAACTTTTTTATTAATTACAGATTTTGTACTTAATGGTATAGGTAAAATTGGTAATGGTGTTTACAGACCACTTTTTTCTCTTAAAAATTCAAATAGTACTTTATGGATATTTTTATCTCTGGGATTTGTCATTCTAACTCTGTTAGTATGGTTGTTTGGCAATAAAATTAAATCTTTAATAGAGAAATTTCATATAGATAATAGTATGTTTGAAGTTGTTGAATATAAAATGATTACGATAGGTTTCCCTATATTCACTATAGGAGGTCTTATTTTTGGTGCTATATGGGCAGATATATCATGGGGAAGGTATTGGGCATGGGATCCCAAGGAGACATGGGCTTTTATAACATGGATGGTATACGCCTTTTATTTGCATATGAGGTTCTTAAGGGGATTTGATGGTATTAGATCTTCAGTGATATCTGTTATAGGATTTATTATAACCATATTTACATATGTAGGTGTTAATCTGCTCCTCTCAGGTCTTCATTCATATGGAAGTATGTAATATTTTTTTATTATGATATTTTTTTATTTTCTGATATAATAGAGGATGATGATTCTTATTAAATAAAATTTATAGGAGGTTGCAATGTACATTTTTTCAAGGATTATTCTGGTTTTAGTTACGTTATTTTCATTTTCTTTTACTGCAATGGCAGTAACCGGTAAGGAGGTTATACAAACTCAGAAGGATAGACAAAAGACTAAAAATGAGTATTCCTATGAGCAGATGGTTTTAGTGAATTCAGATGGTAGTAAAGAAGCAAGGCAGTTGATTCGTAAGATAAAAGAGGTAGGAGATGATCAGCATAAGGCTATAGTTACCTTTCTTGCACCAGCTGATATAAAGGGTACTGCTTTACTTACATGGGAACAAAAGGATAGGGAAGATGATCAGTGGCTTTATATGCCAAATCTTGGTAAAATGCAAAGAATCGCAAAAGGTAGCAAGAAAAATTATTTTATGGGTACAGACTTTACCTACGAAGATATGAGTAGTGAAGACATAAATAATTTTGATTACAAAATTTTAAAGGAGGAGAATAAAGGTGGTAAAGATTGTTGGGTTATTGAAGCTACCCCTGTGGTTAATTATTCAAAGGATACTGCTTATTCGAAAAGGATCTTATGGGTATCGAAGGATATCTATGTAAATGTACAGGTAGAATTCTATGATAGGAAGGGTGATTTAATAAAAACCCAGACCTCCTCAGATTTTAAAAATATAGGTGGTACAGCCTGGAGAGCCGAAAAAACTATGATGGATAATTTTAAGGAAAAACATAAGACTTTGATAAAGACAGTTAAAATAGACGCAAAGTCTGAAATTAATGATGAGAATTTTACCGAGAGATTTATTTTGAAAGGTTTACACACAGAAGTTAAGTAGGCAATGTCGTGGGAAAAATACTAATATTTTCCAAAAACCATTCCCTGGTTGTTCTAACGGTTATCGCTTTTATTACAATATTTTTTGCATCGCAGGTTCCAAAAGTTGTCATAGATCCTTCTTCTGAAGGCTTTATGATAAAGGGAGACCCTGATAAAATCTATTATGAAAATGTTATAAAGGAGTTTGGATCTGATAACAGGATGCTCATTTTTCTCAAAGATAAGAATCTTTTTGATGAAGATAAGATAAAAGCGATAACAAAGGTTTTAGATAAGTTAGAAAAATATAAATATATAGACAAAATAGAAACTGTTTATAATCAGAAGAATATTAAATGGAGAGATGGTGGATTAATTACGGAAGATTTCCTTGATCCATACTATCTTCCCCCCAAAGAAGATATTTTAAGGGCAAAACAGGATGCCATAGAAAATCCCATAATAAATAAGAATCTTATTAATTCAGATGGGACTGTAATGGCAATTAATCTTATAATTCAGAAGCATCCTGAAATAGAAAGCTATGAT